>CAYPYH010000039.1:0-4016 GCA_964415145.1 uncultured Gammaproteobacteria bacterium | reverse complement strand
TCTTGTAGCGACAACGAATGGGTATGGAAAACGTACAGAAATTGTTGAATACACGATTCAAAAGCGCGGTGGAAGTGGAATCCGTACCGGTAAGGTTACTGACAAGACTGGAAAAGTTGTAACTGCGCGCGTGATTCAAAAGAAAGACGAACGTACAATTCTTGTGATGTCTTCTGGCGGGCAGGCGATTCGTTTCGCGCTCGACGGCGTGTCGGTTCTTGGTCGCGCCACTCAAGGAGTGCGTATTATGCGCTTTAAAAAGCCAGGTGACGCCGTTTCAACGCTTACGCTTGTAAGTGGGGCAGAGGAAGAAGAGAAGAAAAAGATTCTAGAAGGAACTGCGGAATAATATGCATACATACATACAAAAAAATTACGCATTCAAAGGATTGAAGGGGCTTTCGGATCGTCAGATTGAAGCACACTTGGGGCTGTATGCAGGATATGTAAAGAATGTGAACTTGCTTTTGGAAAAAATTGATACAGCACGCGCTGCAAATGACGAACCTGCTTTGTCTGAACTAACGCGCCGTTTCGCTTTTGAATTCAATGGGATGCGTTTGCATGAATATTATTTTGATCAATTCGTGGCGAAGGGAGACGCGGGTGAAACTTTGAATAAAGCGCTCGTTTCACAATTCGGATCGGTAGAGGCTTGGAAGGCAGATTTTGTACGTATTGGAAAAATGCGCGGAATCGGATGGGCGCTATTGGTCCGTGATGGCGACAAGCTGCTGAATATTTGGGTGAGTGATCATGAATTGGGTCACTTAGCGGGAGTGGAAATTATTCTCGCGATGGATATCTGGGAGCACGCATTCTTATTGGACTATTTGCCATCAGAACGCGCAAAATACATTGATGCATTTTTCGACAATCTACAGTGGGTGAGTGTAGAAGCGCGATTTGCTAAGTAAATGAAAAAAAGGGCCGAAAGGCCCTTTTTGTATTGACAAAGGCGGTTTGTTCATATAGTTTTGCGTAGTCACGCATTGTGACAAATTCCAGGGAGTCTGCGTTGCCACGTCACAAGAAGCCAAATCCCACCTCTTCGCCGCTCGTCGCCCGCTACCGTGGGCCCGACGGTGTTCCCAGTCGTCAGCTCCAGCAGGCGATGATCATCGCCTTTGGCACCATCCGTGAGAGCATGGCCTTGGCCGGCCTGTCGGTGTCCAAGCCCCCGTTCGTCTTTCGAGACGATCAGGTGGACTCGTACTTCGAGAACAGCGACGGTGATCGACGTGTGGTCATCGAGGTCGTGAAGGACGTCTACGTCGGTCTCAAGGGCTGCGTGCCCTTGTCTGCGGACGGCCCCATGGACCGTCTGGCCAAGATGGAGGCACGTTTTCGAGACGAGTTCCACAAGATCGGCCTGTACGGCATCACGGTGGCGATCGCTGAGGTCGCGGCGCTCACGCCTCGCGCGGCAATCGCTTCGGCGGGAGACGCTCGTACCGGTCGCTACCAGGGCAAGCAGCCCGGTCTGACCCCCAGGGGCGGCCCCGTTCGTCCCACGGCCGCCCGTCAGTTCCACGTGGTCGGCGTCAGCTGATCTTGCCCCTTCGCTAGGCCAGGCCGCCCATCTCGGGCGTCCTGGCCCTCTATTTTTGCTAAGAGCTTGACAAAAATACCTAATTTTAATACTATTTCCGCACATTAAACCTTATGCCAGTACCAGCATTTAGAAACTCGCGTTCACGCGTTCGCCGTCGTCGGTCGCATCTTGCGCTTAAGCCCGTTCGTGTCACAATCGACAAGGACAGCGGCGAAGCCATTTTGCCACACCACGAAGCACCAAAGGCAAAAGCGGTAGCAACAACAGTAAAAAAACAAGTGAAGGCCAAGAAAGCTCCAGCAAAGGCTGCAAAGCCAGCGAAAGCACATGATCACGACCATGATCATGAAGGTCACACACATTAAAATGCTCGGCCTCTACAGGCCGACTTTTATGTTATACTAAACACGTTATGTCTAATCGTCACCTCGCAAGAACCATGGCTATGCAAGTTCTCTTTGAATACGATTTTCGTAAAGGAGAAGAACCGGTTGAAGATATTTTGGCACATATAAAAGAAGAGTTTGCTGCAAACTTTGACGACGAAGGATATGTGGAGCGTCAGGCAAAGGGTGTACTTTCTCGTTTGCAAGATGTAGACGAATTATTGGCGCATTATGCTCCCGAATGGCCACTCGCAGAAATGATCAATACCGATCGTAATATTTTGCGTCTTGGAGTCTATGAGCTGGCATTTGATGAAAAGATTCCTTCCAAAGTAGCAATTAATGAAGCGATTGAATTGGGGAAAGCTTTTGGAGGCAATGCTTCGGGTAAATTTGTAAACGGAGTATTGGGCGCGGTCTATCGTACGATGGTTGCAGAAGGAAAGTTAAAAGATATTGATAAGGAGGAAGCTAAGAAAGAACAAGCAGAAGCATAATATGGTACAAAAATTAGATATTGAAGCGCTCGCAGAAAGACTCGGGATTCCCTATAAGGAAGGAGGACATTTCAAACAAGCGCTCGTACACCGTTCGTATTTAAATGAAAACAGTGATTTCCCGCTTGAACACAATGAACGTCTGGAATTCTTAGGCGACGCTGTGCTCGAGCTCGTTGTCACTGAACATTTGTATACGACCTATCCAAATCCAGAAGGGGAATTAACCAACTGGCGTGCGGCCGTGGTAAATGGACAAAACTTGGCCGACATTGGAAAGTCACTTGAGATCGAAGAATATCTTTACCTTTCAAAGGGTGAAAAGGCGGATATTGATTCTAAGGCGCGCCGCTATATTTTAGCGAATGCCATGGAAGCGATTATTGGAGGTCTTTACTTGGACTTTGGTTGGGACGCGGCGAAAGACTTCATTCACCGCCATGTGCTTTCTACACTTAAAGCTATTTTGGAACAAAAGCTCTATATTGATCCAAAGAGTCGTTTTCAAGAAGAATCACAGGCACGCATGGCGATCACTCCTTCATATAAAGTGCTTTCAGAAGAAGGGCCTGATCACAAAAAGACTTTCCGTATCGGCGTGTATTTAGGAAAGGAATTGGTAGCAGAAGGTGAGGGAATGAGTAAGCAGGAAGCTCAGATTCAAGCAGCTGCAAATGGACTTGTAGCTAAGAAATGGTAAAGAGTTTGAGGATTCGTGGGTCGTGATAGTCGTCAAAGGTAAAGTTGAAGTGTTTCATGGTAAGAGCAATGCGCGCGGCATGAGTATTTGCCGCGTGTTTATGTATGGCAAAAGAAAGGTCTGCACGATTTGCCGAAAGAGCTCCTGGGAGTGAGTCTTCAAAAACAAAAGCATTGGATACACCCAGTGCAACGATTGACTTTTGATATGGATCAGGGTCTGGTTTGTGGCGTTCAACGTCATTGGAAGTGATGGTAGTCGCAAAGAGAGGCAGTAGATTCGCAACACAAGTAATATGTTGTAGGACGCTTCGTGGGGAGGAAGTGACGAGTGCCATTGGAACTCCTTTTAGATATAGCTGTTGGCATAGGGTGTCCGCGCCTAAGACTAATAAATCTTGACGTTCACGAAGACATGCTTCGAGTCTTGGGGCGTATGCTTCCATATATTGCATAATGCTTGGACCAGAAGAGACGTGCGCAAGCAAAGACTCGATCATTTTTTCACGAGTCATGCCGAATGTGCCTGCATAGACCTGAGGACTAAGATCATATCCAAAAGAAGCGAGCATATCTCGGTGAATTGTGTAATCTACGGTTTGCGTATTGATGAGGGTCCCATCAAGATCGAAAATAGCAGCGTCGAATTGCATGGAGGTATTTTATCATGAAAAGAAAAACAGCCTTCATATTGAAGACTGATTTTCTGGTGCGTCGGGCGGGATTCGAACCCACGACCAATTGATTAAGAGTCAACTGCTCTACCAGCTGAGCTACCGACGCGTATATTTTTCCTGGTGCGGCGTGAGGGATTCGAACCCCCGACCCTCTGTTCCGAAGACAGATGCTCTAATCCACTGAGCTAACGCCGCATCTTTA
>CAYPYH010000038.1:0-8610 GCA_964415145.1 uncultured Gammaproteobacteria bacterium | reverse complement strand
CCTCTTGCTGTAGGCTTGAGGCGATGGAGGTGATCCCCACAGGGCCCCCTTGGTGGACGTCGATCATATGTTTGAGGATTGCGCGATCAATATTGTCGAGCCCCAGGTGGTCGATAGAGAGCATATCAAGGGCGCTCGCTACAATTTCACCCGTTGTTTCACCTGCGTGTTCTACTTGAGAGAAATCACGCACACGTTTTAGGAGACGATTGGCAACGCGCGGTGTATTTCGTGCACGCTGCGCAATGGTGAGCGCGCCTGTCTGTGATAAGTCAAAATCCAGGAGTTTAGCACTACGCAAAATAATGTCCTTTATCTCACTGGTTTCGTAGTAGGGAATATTTTGGATAAGACCAAAGCGATCGCGCAGCGGCGCAGAAAGAAGCGAAAGGCGTGTAGTTGCCCCAATAATCGTAAATGGTTCAAGTGAAAGGCGTAGCGTGCGAGCCGACGGTCCTTTTCCAACGACCAAGTCGAGTGCGCGGTCTTCCATAGCGGGGTATAGAATTTCTTCGATTGAGTGATTGAGGCGATGGATTTCGTCTACGAATAAAATATCTCCCGCTTTCAAATTAGACAGAATTGCCGCAAGGTCGCCTACGCGCTCTAGGGCGGGGCCGCTTGTGACTCGGATTTGTGAACCCATTTCATTAGCGATTACGTGCGCAAGCGTTGTTTTCCCAAGTCCTGGACTTCCGTGAAAAAGCACATGGTCTAATGGTTCTTCGCGCTTTTTTGCCGCCTCAATAAAAACTTTAAGGCCCTTTTTTAATTCGGTTTGGCCAATAAAATCCTCTAAGGTTTGCGGGCGCAGGCCTGGATCACGTGTATCTGTTTGAGGAACTTCCTCCTGCAGGGCTTCTTCGGTGGGTACTTCGTTTTCTTCGTGCAGGTTGAGCATATAGGGCTAGTATATCATTTATATTGACTTTCAACGCTTTTTGTCTTACATTTGGGCATACCATGGGCTAGTGGCGGAGCTGGTATACGCGGGGGACTTAAAATCCCCTGGTCGCAAGACCTCGAGGGTTCGAGTCCCTCCTGGCCCACCAAAAAGTCTCTACACAATAGTGTGGGGATTTTTTTGATACAATTAACCACATGCAAATCATAAGTCCGGCATTTTTACAAAATACAGTGATTCCTTCGAAGTACACGCAGTTTGAGGAGAATATCAATCCACCACTTCGCATTGAGGGTATTAAAGAGGGTGTGGTCTCGTTAGTGCTCATTATGGACGACCCCGATATTCCTGCGGCAGCAGGGGTACCCGTATGGGATCATTGGGTGGTATTTAATATTCCACCAAGCATAAGAGAGATTCCTGAACATTGGGCCGTGCAGGGAATGCGTGGCGTGGGTACACGTAATAGTTTAGATTATTCTGGGCCCAAGCCTCCTGATCGTGAGCATCGTTATTTTTTCAAGGTATATGCGCTTGATGCGATGCTAGATTTACCAGAGGGGGCTACAAAATTAGAGGTAGAAGCAGCTATGCAAGGACATATACTTGAACAGGCCGTACTTATGGGACTGTGCGCGCCAATATAGATATGCCTATCATACAGATTCTAAGAGCGTGGAAAAAACGTTTTATAAAATATGTGCCACTTGTGGAGGTGGAAATATCAAAGTCGGCACTGCTTCATAATTACAATTTTTATAAAGAAAAGTCGGGCCGGGTGGTGGTGCCTGTGCTTAAGAGTAATGCCTATGGGCATGGGCTTTTTGAGGTCGCGTCTGTGATGGAGAAGGCAGATACACCTTTTTTGGTGGTGGATTCTTTATATGAGGCAATATTCCTGCGTCGCATGCAGGTGAAAAAGCCAATTCTTGTGATTGGGTACACGTCGCCTGAAAATATTGCGCAGGCACATGTACATAATGTTGCTTTTACGATTACAAGTATGCAACAGCTTCAGGTACTTATTGTCTGTGTGCGACGAAAGACACTCATTCACTTGAAAGTTGATACCGGGATGCATAGGCAGGGCATTGCGCCAAGCGAAGTGGAAGAAGTACTCACACAAATTCGAACCACCCCAAAGCTTGTATTAGAAGGTGTTTGCTCGCATTTTGGATCAAGCGATGAATTAGGTCATGCGCGTACAAAAAATCAAAAAGAGATTTGGATGAAGGTATTAGAACAGGTGAACGCACGATATCCCGTCATTAAATATAAACATATTTCGGCCACTTCGGGTGTGGAGCAGGTGACCTGGGAGGAAGGGAACCTTATTCGTTTAGGTATCGGGTTATATGGTATTGACCCCACAGATCAATATACGAATCAGTTACAACCTGTGCTGTCATTGTATGCGCCCATTACGGGCATTCGTAAGATAAAGAAGGGTGAATTTGTAGGATATGGAGACAGTTTTGAAGCAAGACATGACATGGTGATCGCGCTACTACCTTTGGGGTATTTTGAAGGTATTGATCGACGTCTTTCAGGTGTGGGAATGGTTATGGTGGGGAATGCAATGTGTCCAATTATTGGTCGCGTGAGCATGAATATGATGATAATAGATATTACACAGGCTCCTGGGACGCAGGTGGGGAGTCGGGTTTTAGTTCTTGGTGGTCTACGAGCATTTTCGTGCAGCATTGAACTGGCGGCTAATGCAGCGGATATGATCCCATATGAATTATTAGTACATATTCCTCAGCATTTGCGACGCACACTTGTATAAAAAGAGCACACGGCAACCTGGACAGAGATTATTTTTTGTGATAGCTTTGTTTTTCCGGAGGGGGAACATGGACACTCGGTTCATAGTTGGTTGTTTGGCGGGTACGGTGTCAGCCCTTTCGGGGCTGCGCTATATCTATGCGATCTTGCAAGGGACGACACAGCCGAACAAAGTTGGCTGGTGGATCATGTCGCTTATTTGTGGCATGAACGTATACTTTTCCGTACAGGCGGGGTCAACTGCGTGGGTGATGCCAGGTATTTCATTCCTGATCATGATTGCGATCGCAGTGCTGTCGCTATGGTTTGGGGAAGATGTTCCGATGGACGCCACGGATAAGCTTTGCCTCAAGGTCTCGCTGAGTTCGCTCGCATTTTATGCAGGGCTTCGCTTCGCAGAGGTCGGTCAAGCGGCCTTGTTCGCGCTCTTCGGGAGCTTGATTGCAGATTTCTTTGGGTTTCTGCCCACGATTCGTAAGAGTTGGCGGCATCCACATACCGAAGACCTCGCCTCTTGGGCGATTGCGCTCGTTGGGGTGCTGCTCAACTTCGGTGCGATTCACTGGGGCAAGGTGGACTCGCTTCTGCACCCAGACCTTGTCTACAATGGATACATCTTGGGCGCAATGACTGTGATCCTTGTGGGCCTTACACGTAAGCGCGCATCCTAGAGCGGGGGTGTGCGTTCTTTTTATTTGCACAGTTCTACGCCCGGGCGTAAGCTATATGTATATGAATTACAAAGCATTTTTAAGCGCAATTGTGGTCCTTGCACTTGTGGGAACGGTACTTGTGCTTTTACAAGAGCGTACGGAGCTTCAAACGCATGTGGCTAATCTTGTACAGCAACAAAAAGATACATTGCCCCCACCGGTGAATATCGCGACTCCAACAGAACTTGTCGTATCTGACGCAGAATCTCTGTATCCACGTGAAAAAATTATGCGAGAGTCGGAACGGTGTGATTATGGAAATTGTCTTTTTACAGGGGGAGGCGGATTGGTTGGACTTACTTCAGTAGACGCGTTTTATACGACGACAGTGCGTAAGGATATGGATAATAATGACATCATGTGTCACGCGCTTTACATTAAGCGTGGTCCCGCGGAGCTTGTGGTGGATCCTAAGTTCAGTAAATTTTATGGAGAAAAGAAGGATGTACTCGTGATTCCTTTTGAAGAGGAAGATGTAGCTGATCTTGCTGATTTAGAGCAGATTCAGGCGAGCACACCTGGAACCCCTTTGATGGCTTCACTATTTATTCCAGATAGCGCAGAAATGGGTGTAGGGCCATGTTATGGGGGAATCCGTGTACTTGATGTACGTGCGCTGTGATGAATAAGGAGGAATTAAAGAAAACATTGTCGCCGCAGCAATACACAGTTGCATGTGAAGGTGGGACCGAAGCACCTTTTTCAGGACAATATTGGGATCATCATGAAGATGGAACGTGTCGTTGTATTGTTTGCGGGACTGAGCTCTTTTCTTCTGATACAAAGTTTGATTCAGGAACGGGATGGCCGAGTTTTACGGATGTGATGAATAATGAAAGCGTAAAAGCGATTGAAGATAGTTCAATGGGGATGCGGCGCGTTGAAGTCCGCTGTGCCAATTGTGATGCGCATTTGGGTCATGTTTTCCCTGATGGTCCAGGTCCTACAGGGCAGCGGTACTGTATTAATTCCGCTTCGCTCGCCTCTCAAAAGAGGGTGTAGTCGGTTCGTCTTTGGTCTTGATTAATTTTTCAACTCCCGTTAATATATTGCCAGCAGTTTAGTCTGCGGTAGTAGCTCAGTGGTAGAGCGTCTCCTTGCCAAGGAGAAGGTCGCCGGTTCGATACCGGTCTACCGCTCCAGAAAATATCCGACTTCGGTCGGGTTTTTTCTTTACAAAAAAGATAAATAAAAAAATCCCTCCTGGCTCAGTGCACTACGTGCAAGATTAGCCATGCGAGGAAGAGTGGACGTCGCGATCCTCTTCGGTCATGCCTTCATCGTTCTGCGACCGAAATTCGGGGGAGATGAAGGGAGGGTTGTCGCTGGGACGTTCTGCGTGCCGGAAGTTCAGGAAGTAGGCTAGGCTCCAGGCGACCGCAACGAGAGCGATGCTGACAAAGGGTTCGCTCGTGAGAATCACACCGATCATGTGGGGGTCCTTTGGTGAGTAGCGCCAAGAGTACGCGCATTGGGCCATTTTGTCAATATGGTGAGGTAAATAAAGAAGCGCACCCGTCGGGTGCGCAGCAGATTTAGGGCGGAACTCCAGACATGAAGCGTCCACGGTGGTAACAGCGCGCGTGCGGTCGTTGTGCCGTTTGCGCCGTCACCTTCTCCCGGAGTCGTGCGGGCGGCGCGAACCACGTTTGCGTGGAGCGCGTCACCTCGATCTCGCTACTCGGGCTGGCGAGCGAGACGATCCGTTGGCCGGTGAGGCCTTGGAGCGCATGTGCTCGTTGAAGCTCGTGAAGCGGGATCCCGAAAGGGGAGAGTTGAATTGCCAGGGCGAGAAGCGCCATGACAAGAACAAGTTCTATCATGGCACCTCCTTTTGGCAACGAGGGCAACGCTACCACCGATGCTACTTTTTGTCAAGACTCACCCTTTGCTTTAGGCGGTTTTTGCACCCACCTGCGCTTGTTCACGGGCCCAGCGAATACCCGAGCGATTTCCTGCCAAGTATTGATTACGAGCCAATTCGAGCATGAAGGTTTTTATTTCAGCCGCTCCTTCTTCATTAACTTCGAGCGCTTCAAGAATCGTATCGAGCTCAAGGCAGAGATCGACATACCATTTTGCCTGAGCGAGGGACTTTGTTGGGACCTGTGTTTCCATTTTGATTGCTGTTTTGGTAGCCATAGTATTTGTATTATGCGAGCATTAAATATTTACGGAGCCAGTAGCCGAGTGCGCCAAGAGTTCCTGTGGCAAGGCCGGCGCCAGCCATAGACTTAGGGGACTTTTGATTTGTGGGCGCTTGAGATTGTGTAAGTGCGGGATCAGTAGCGCGAATCTCAAGCGCTTCTTTTGTGAGTACTTGCAGATAGAATCCTTCCTTGCCACTGCGAATGATTGCGTTTCCCGCCAGTGCATCTTGTGCGAGTAATAGTCCATTTACTTCTTTAGGTAAGGTCACCGTTACGTGCGCGCCATCAAGTTCGAGTTGAAGACTTTTCTTTGTACGATCAGTGATTATTCCTTCAAAATGTACTTCGAATCCTGTGTACTCCGCTTTTAGCATGGACGAGCGGAATGCTTGTACAGATACGGTTCCATGGCGCGTTACGGTTAGTCCCGACGCATCTTTAAGCTTGAGGCGAGGCTCTCCATTTGAAGTGGTTAGAGTACCAGTTGCCTCCACGAAGTCGCCACGTTCTAGTGTGGGCCACTGGGCGCTGTGCATATAAAGTTGCACCCCTTCCATATAAGCGATTTGTTTTCCTAATTCACCTGGCGCTGCAGTAATCACTCCGCTCATAACTGCCTCATTCACAGTCTTTTTCTTTGGAGGTGTCTTTGTTGGACCCTTTTCGACAATTGGTTTCTCTGCGATAGAGACAATAGTTACAGTCTGCGGTTCAGGCATTGCGATTATTTCTTCAAGAATATCTTCTTCTGGCTCTTCCACAGTAACTTCTAGTTCAATCGTTTCGGTAATAGGTTCTGGGGTTGGTGTTTCAACCGATTCTTCTAGTGCTTCCAAAATAGGATTGGATTGATTTGCTTCGCCCGGTGTTGCTGTTACAAGAATAGTCCAGGTATTTTCAATGCGACCAATAGACTCGCCTTTGCGCGGTGCGCCGAGGGCTTCAGTTCCGTACATGGCGCTGTCTATCGCGTGATCTGCAGTTGTAAATAGTGTCACGGCATCACCATCATTATTGAGTTTTCCTTTGGGCGATTGAATTACATGGTATGCGCCAGCTTCCAGGGTTCCGACGAGTGTTGTTTTTCCGCCTACAGAATCGGTTATATACATGCCGTCTAGCGTAATTATCTCTGTAGTTGGATTTATGAACTCAATCCATTCAATATCATCGAGTGGGTCTGGCATCATTTCAGAAAGGCGTACGTATTGCTGATTCGAAAGATCAATGACAGTTACGATCGCGGGTGTGGGTATTGATTCTGGATCGGGTTCTGCAATTGGCTCCGGTGCTATCACTTCTTCTGTCGGCGCAACTGTCTCTTCTGGTGTAATTACCGGTTCTGGTTCAAGCACAAGAACTGGTTCTTGATCGGGTGTAGTGACGGGCACTTCCTCTAAGACAGGAAGCAGCTCTTCACTCCCTGGATTTTCGGGTACGAATTCATACACTGACGGTGGAATTACTTCGGATTCACTCACGGTATCTTCGGCGAGCCAGACAATGTCTGCCACGCCAGGCGTACCAAGTTGAGTGACCTGCGAAAGATTCATGCTTGTCTCGGAGTCTTTTAACTCTCCTGTTTCTAAACGTACTGCACTACGAAATGGATTGCTGCCACCCGCACTTGGTGAGGAGCCAAATGCGAGTGTATCGACCACGGTTCCGTCGGGGCTAATGAGGCGCAAGGTAAGCCCGCTATTGGCTAAGGAGACGGCCGTTGTAACTAGTTGTGGTGCCACGATGAGCGTAGATTTTGGGTCGCCACTCATATAATTTGAGATTAACAAGGTGGCACTGGGAACGATGAGTGTATCTGCACCTATTTGGATCGCTCCTCCCGAAGTGGCTGCTCCATCGACAATCCACCCGCTAAGATCCACAGTTTCGCTAGATCGGTTGGTGATTTCGAGCCACTCATCGGCAGTTGAAAGCGCGGAACCACTCCATGCGACTTCGCTAAGGTAGACATCTGGAAGGGAACTTGTTTGAGCTGACGTAACTTCGGATCCTCCGAAGAGGATTCCAAAGACAAGACTAAGGACATAGAACTTTTTCATAGATTTGAATTAGACGGATGGCCATCCGAGCAACAAATAAAAAGCTCCCAACGAAGATCTGTTAAAGATCTCAGAAGGGAGTTTTATTTGTTACTTACATTGCAACAGGATGGAGCGAAGCGGTCAAGGGACGATGTGGAAAACTAGCGTGCGCAATAGGCCGCAAGACGTTCAGCGCTGTCAAAGTTTACCCATGCTGGAGGTTCTGTATAAACACTGCGTACTTTTGCGCGTGAAAGATTCCACGAGTCCCAGTTTTGTTTCTTATTAAGAGAATCGAACCAATTACGTACAGAGGGTTTTTCCCCTTCAAATTCATTGGTGCCATACTGGTAGCCTTCAAAAACATCGATAGTAGGAGTATCTACGCCGGTACGAAGGCCACAGAGTGAGGATTTACTAAAAGTGGAACTCTTTTTCGTATAGTCGCCGTCCGAAGTGAAATCAACTGGTAAATGAGAGCTGTAATAAGGAAGGTAGAGTGCAAGACCGTCTGCACCTACCGAAGATCCATAGGCACGCGTTTCATTCATGCTAAAAGAAGTTTCTTTTGCAATATTGTGTTTTGCAACGGCGCGGTCTGGCATAAAGAATGGATACACAATGCTACCTAACGCGAAAAGTAACACGATAACGGCAGGGGTAAGTCGGCGATATTCGTGCAGCCAAGTAAGAATGAGGGCCGCAAGAAGCGATCCGGCCACCATTGCGAGTCCCCAGTATCCTGCGTGGCGTGCAGGGGTAAGACCATAGGCATCAACATAGAGTGTGAGTCGAACAAGAGCAGAAATGAGAACTGCAAATGTTTCAATGATCAGGAGCGAAAGAAGAGCGCGGCCCGCAGTGTATTGTTTTGTTGCAAATACATGGTATGCACTTGCGAGCCCTAGAATCAAAACGGCAACAGCAATCAGTTGGCCAAATCCCTGTTTTGCATAGTCTGCATAAGTAAGGTCGAGTGTTTGAAATGCATCAATACCACCAAAGAGGTAAAA
>CAYPYH010000037.1:0-8655 GCA_964415145.1 uncultured Gammaproteobacteria bacterium | reverse complement strand
GGCCGGATAAAGTGCCGCCACAAGCGCCAATGGGACGAATTGAAATGCATACGTAAGCTTGTATGCGATCGAATAAATTCCGACATCGTGTTCCCCCATCAGTTTTGAAATAAAGAATGTATCCGCATATGAAAATACTTTGGTGAATACATTCGCTAAGAAAAATGCGCCGGCACCTACCAAAAGTACGCGCAAGCCACGGTAAGACGGAATATATGCAGACCAGCTCACGCGTTTTACCACGTGATAGGTACTGTAAAACGCGTTCCAGGCACTTCCAAGCACAAGCGCTACAATTAATACTTCAGGGCGCTGACTCCAAAAAACAAGAAGTAAAATACCCGAAATCGTGGTGAGCGCCTGCCCTACAAATACACCAAGAGACTCATATTTAAGCAGACGCTCCCCACGCAAAACGCCAAAATTTGTTTGCGAAATCGTGTCAGCGATTAAAATACCTACACCAATTAAAATAAGCGTGCGCACTTCTTGCGAATAATCCAAAATAATTGGCGCCGCGAATGCGAGCAATATCGCAAGCGGAAGCGTAATCAATTTAATCGCCGTAATTTTTGGCAGTATTTCCTTTGCTGTGCGTTCTGACGCCACATGACGAATCAGCCAAGGTGTTGTTCCTAAGTCGTCAAAGACTGCCAATATTCCAAAGATCGCCAGCACAATAAAGTACTGCCCTGCCTGTGCTGGCGATAAAATATTCGCAATGAATCCAAAATATAAAAACGCCACTATTTTCAGCAAAATCGAAGAAATCGTGATATAGGTGGCATTTTTAACTAAGCTCGATGGCATGGATACAGTGTACGTTTTCGGGATGTTTTGGGCAAATATCTAAACCACCCTATTCATTGACTCGTACGTACAGTTTGTGCTACATAAACGAATGAGAGGCCTTCCATGTCTACCAAAAGAAACAAGCCGTTCAAGTACACCGACCTATACCTCATGACCTTGGCGGCGCTTTCCGCCACGCTGTACACGCAGAACCCCTGTTTCTTGATTGCACTACCCATCATTGTGATCACCTACGCCATTCGGCGCTGGTGGCTTCCAAGTCAACTCTAGAACCACAAGAGAAGTCATGGGAATACGTTTCGAAAAGTGTTCTTGCACATGCCACTTTCCGTTCGGTGCGCAATGCTACGGTTCGTGCTGCCCAGAACCAGACGTAGACGATGCCCTGCTGCAGATCTATGAAGTGGACGACAAGCATCCAGAGAATTCCGTCCTACACCAATACGACCAAGCGAAGGCTGTTCTTGCACCGATCATGCTTGGAGTGTTCTCACTCTCCATAGTTCTTCTGTACTTGTTCACACGCTAGCCAGGCAGCCCCGCGTATGCGGGGATTTTTAATACAAAAGCCAGCCCTTTCGGGCTGGCTTTTATTTGTGAGCTTGGCGAAACTTGTACCGAAGTACGAATTAACGCTTGCGCCACTGTGGTGAGCGACGCGCACCACGCTTACCGAATTTCTTACGTTCCTTCTTGCGATCGTCGCGAGTAAGGTATCCGCCAGCTTTTACAGTGAGTTTGAGTGATTCGTCATACTTTACGAGAGCGCGTGCAACACCCATGCAAACTGCATCGGCCTGTCCGCGAATTCCTCCACCAATCGTACGTACGGTCACGTCCATGGTTTCCAATTTTCCAGTTGTCTTAAGTGGCGCGAGAGCAGCTTCGAGAAGTGCAGGTACAGTGAAGTACGCTTCAATTACTCGTCCGTTCACGGTCACTTTCCCATTTCCTCCTGGGATAAGACGCACCTGGGCAACGGCAGTCTTACGACGACCAATTGCTGAATGATATGTAGTTGCCATAATTATGAAACCTTCAATCGATTAAGGCGAGTGGTTCGGTGCTTGTTCTTAGGAAGCATACGGTCAACTGCCTTACGAAGTGCTTCACCTGGATTTTCAGCCATCGTGCGCTTCAAAGGAATAACCTTCAAACCACCTGGGTGATTTGAGTGAGTGTAGTGCATCTTTTGTTCAAGTTTCTTACCAGTGAGTACAACCTGCGCGATATTTGTCACAACAACAATGTCACCACTGTCGATGTGTGGAACGAAGTCTGGGCGATGCTTTCCCATAAGGTGCATTGCGATATCAGTCGACATGCGACCGAGTACCTTTCCTGCAGCATCAATTGTATATGTTTCTCTTTGCATATGATTATACAAGTTCGATACGCACGATCTTTGCCGCGTCACCCTGACGGGCGCGCAACTTAGTGATTCGTGTATACCCTCCGTTACGTTCCTTAAAGCGTGGTCCAATGATGTCCATAAGCTTGTTCACCGGTTGTTCTGTGGTGAAGTAAGCCAATAGCGCACGACGAGCAGCTAAGGTTCCTAGTCCTGCTTTTGTGATGATCTTCTCAACAACTGGGCGTACGGCTTTCGCTTTCGCTTCTGTTGTTTCAATCTTCTCGTACACAACAATGCTTGTCACAAGATCGCGAAGCAAAGCATTGCGAGCAGCGAGGCTTCGTCCTAATGTTTTTCCAACTTTTCTATGTCGCATAATTACTCTTGTGATCCTGATGACGCTACATTTCCTGCAATCCAATTGTAATGATCACTAATGATCTTGGTAGCAGCAGCCACTGCATCTTCTGCAGAAATGGTACCGTCTGTTTGAATATTCATAACCAGTTTGTCGAAGTTTGTAATTTCTCCGACGCGTGTGTTTTCTACCTTCATTCCCACACGTACGATTGGACTGAAGAGGGCATCCATAGCGATGAGTCCAATTTCATGCTGTGTTGTATCCATCTTTTCGGTTGGCAAGAATCCACGACCCTTGCGTACTGTGATTTCAAGATGGAATGGGGTCTTAGCGTCAGTAACTGTTGCGAGCACTAAATCTTTGTTGATGATTTCAACGTCTGCATTTGCTTGAATGTCAGCTCCAGTCACTACACCAACGCGCTTTGAAACGTCGATGGTAAGAACAACTGGCTCATTGGTGTGAACGCGCATACGAAGCTTCTTGAGGTTCATGATCACTTCAAGAACATCTTCTTTTACGCCTTCAACGGTAGAAAATTCATGCTGTGCACCTTTGAGTTTCATCGCGGTAACTGCCGCACCCTCCAATGAAGAGAGAAGTACGCGACGCAATGTGTTTCCCATCGTTACTCCATAGCCATAATACAGTGGTTCAACTGTAAGAATGGTCTCATTCTCAACAGTTCCAGGGGTAAAGTTCATTTTTGAGGGAAGTAGAATTTGATCCATATGATAACGAATATTATTAGCGTGAATAGAATTCGATAATAAGTGATGGATCGTATACTTCCTTCAAGTCTTCACCTTCCGGTAGACTCACAACCTTTCCTGTTCGTACACCTGCTTCCAAGTGTAGCCATCCTGGTACCTTGTGGTTCTTGAGACGTTCATCAAGATCAGTGAAGATCTTTTTCCCCTTCTTGTTGTCGCGAAGAGCAACAACATCGTCAACACGAACATGATACGATGGAATGTTAACTTTAGCACCATTCACTGTGAACAAAGCGTGTGAAACAAGTTGACGTGCCTGTGGACGTGTTTTTGCAAATCCGAGGCGGTATACAACGTTATCCAAACGAGTTTCAAGTGAACGAGCCAAGTTGTCCTGTGTGTTTCCTTCAGCTCCCATTGCTTTTTCGAATGAGTTGCGGAATTGCTTTTCGAGCAATCCGTAAATACGCTTCGCTTTTTGCTTTTCACGCAATTGCAATCCGTACGCAGAAACGCGTGGTGGACGTGCATTTGGTGATCCGTGCTGACCCGGTGCGTAAGGACGTTTTGCTAGAACTTTCAACACCTTTGCGCTTGCTGAAAGCGCAACGCCTTCACGTCGGCTCATTTTACCCATTTTCTTTAATGTTTTTCCCATATCATTTCACGTTATACGCGGCGTGCTCGGCGTGGCCGACAACCGTTATGAGGAACTGGCGTCGTTTCTTTAACGGAAAGAATGTTCATCCCCTTGGTATTGAATGTACGAATCGCTGAATCGCGACCTCCTCCAATTCCCTTGGTGATGATGTGAATGTCCTTCATACCAAATGGCACGAGAAGATCAATCACCTTTTCTACAACGATACTAGCCGCGAATGGAGTAGACTTCTTAGGACCGCGGAAACCTGCGTTTCCAGCACTTCCCCAAGCGAGTACATTTCCATTGTTATCGGTCACAGATACGATTGTATTGTTCAAACTCGCGTGCACGAAAGCTTTTCCTTGTGGAACAGCTTTAATGGTACGCTTCTTTCCTTTTGCGCTACGCGCACCTTTTGAAGCTACAGCCTTTCCTGCAGACTTTTTGCCCTTTGCTGACTTTTCTTCAACAACAGCTTCTGTTTTTACTACTTCATCAGACATATTAGGTCTTTGTTACAAGACGACGACCGCTTCCGGCTGTCTTACGCACATTACCGCGAACGGTACGTGAGTTTGACTTAGTGCGTTGTCCACGAACTGGAAGTCCGAGACGGTGACGCGTTCCGCGATAAGAACCAATGTCCTTAAGACGCTTAATGTGAGATTGAACATCACGGCGAAGTTCTCCTTCAACCTTAAGTTCTTTTTCAACAATTACGCGAATCGCGTTTTCTTGGTCGGGGCTCAAGTCCTTCACACGAACGCTAAGGTCAACATTCGCTTTTTTAATAATTGATTCCGCGGTCGTGTCACCAATCCCGTACACATAGGTAAGGGCGATAACGACACGTTTATTCGTCGGAATAGATACACCTGCTAAACGCATATTTATCCTTGTCGTTGTTTATGTTTAGGAATCTTGCACACTACGTGTACACGACCCTTCCGTCGGATCGTACGACAATCACGACAGATCTTTTTTACTGATGAACGTACTTTCATAAGTGGGGTTAATTAAATAAAATATCACCAACAAACAATTCGGGTGATATTTTGAAAGATCGACATGTCATTCCTTTAAATGCGGAATGTGATGCGGCCTTTTGTGAGATCATACGGGCTGATCTCTACTTTGACTTCGTCTCCTGGCATGATACGAATTCTGAACTTTCGTAATTTTCCGGAGAGATGGGCTTTAATTTCCTGGTCATTTTCGAGCTTAACTCTGAATTCACCGCCGGGAAGACTTTCCTCAACAGTGCCTCGGAGCTCAATAAATTGCTTTTCTGCCATAATTTGGCTGAAATATAGCAGAAGGGCGATTTATTTGCAAGAAAAGGGCTTTGGAAATTGTGGCTAGAGTGTATAGGAGGGGGCTAGAAATGTCAAGGAATCGAAGGGTTGTTGGGGAAGATTGACGTTTCGCCTCTTTTTATGTTATCTGTGAGCCCGGAGGAGTCCCGATCATGACCCATTTCATTTCGCTCCTGATCGCGAGCGCCCTAGCCCAAGAAGTCCCCACTCCGGAGGCGGAGGGGTTTCACTTCGACGGGATCCAGATGGAGGTGATCGCGGACATCGAACGCGACATCCACAAGGGCCACGAGGACCTGGCAGCCTTTGGCTGGTACGGGTGTGCGTTCTACCTCACCCATCCCGGACACGGCATGAACCTCGGTTTCATGTACACGGGCCCCACCTTCACCCAGAAGGTCGAAGGTGAGAAGTTCCACCTGTGGATCTCTCCACAGGTTGTGGTCGCCCTGAACCAGTTCGCTCACGGCGGCACCGGGATCGGCCCCTCGTTCTGGTTCGAACTCGGCTTCGCGCACGACCGTGTGAACGTGCTGGCAGGCACCGACCTGTACTTCGACCCACGACGGGAAGAAGAGATGCATCTGTACGGATACTATGTCGTGTCCCACCGGCCCCTCGAGTGGCTGTCCTACGGCGCCCAGATGGAGGTGTACGACGCCGACATCGTCGCAGGCCCGCAGATCTCGTTCCACAAGGACCACCTCACCTTCCGTATCGAAGGGTACTTCAACGGCAAGGTCGGATTCCTGCGCGAGAACATGCAGGTGTCGTTCTGATCAACAACAAAGGCGGACGCTTACTCGCGTCCGCCTCGCCTCACCACCTGGCACAAAGGGTGGTCTTTTTTTTATCTAAAACGTACAAGCCCTGCATACCATTTAGACGAGTGACGTCTTTCAAGTGGGTATGCAGGGCTAGATCGGACTGCGTTCAGTCCGTCTCGTAGGGAGCGACGAGGGTCGACTTCCCGGTCTCGACCGAGTGGTCGATCTCGAAGTTGGTCTCGCTGATCTCGTAGCCGTCCGAGGTCGTGGGCGTGTAGAGGCTGCAGTCGACGTAGTCGCCGCCGTACATCTTGGTGATGACGGGCAACGTCTCGTGGTCGCCCGTGCCGTAGTACCGGCAGATCGTGATGTCGTCGAACTTGGCCAGGTAGCTCGCACGGGCGACCTCGAGGGAACCGCGCAGGGCGAGGTTCTCCTCTTCACAGAAGCCCTCCGGGCTCTTCTGTTCGGCGAGCTCGGCGATGATGCGTCGGGTCTCGGTGAGCATGGCTTGGGTCATCATGATCTCAGCCTGCGCGCGACCCAATTCGGCCTTCTCGAAACCGGCATTGGTCACGGCCTTGTTGTACTCCGCCTGCGAAACACCACAGCCAGAGCCAAATGCCGCGAGACCGATCATCAGGAACAGGGGACGCATATGGGCACCTCTCAAACACGTACAAAGCCCGTGTGTGGCGAAAGCGGTCCCTCTAACCGGATGGTTTGAGGAGGATATGTATACCATAAAAACGCACTTTTGTCAATGCAAAAGTGCGTTTTATTGGCCAATACAAGCTAATTCAATGCATTTGTTGGCTCGTGTGAAATATGGTATACAATAGCTACACTCCCCGCATAATTTAACTTCATATGCAAAAAGAACCAACGATCCGAGATGTGCTCGATATATTACAGTCCCATGCTACGCATGTAGACCAGCAATTTGCGGAGATTAAGAAAACCATGGTTACAAAAACATACCTAGATGAACGAATCGCTGATCTACGTGGCGACTCCTCTAGTGAAGCGTATCGCCAGATTCGAAAACACGAAGTGCAGTATCACAGCGCATAAGCTGCGCATAAATACCCCCGCGTAAAACCGTAGGGGGTATTTATTTTTAAATCAACGAATAAATTTATATTTCACAATCCACAAAAGACCTATCACGAAACTATAAATGAATATATCGAATGTAAAATTTAGAAACACGAAATGGTCCTCATACCCTAAATTTCCTATAACCGAAGTTGATGTTGAATCTATTACATAGGGTAATGGAAAGCCCCTTTGTGGTAACTCTTGGTAGCATAGACCATCAGGATTTTCCGATGTAATCTCGCACACATTGCCAACAGCTCCATCAAATGTAGTTGAATATGCCCCGGACAAGAGGGTAAGACTAAGTGCCCCGGCAAGAATTAAGAATATGTTTCGTGATTTGTTCATAGATGCTAAAAACTAACCCAACATCGCCTTAATGCGGCGGATTCCAGCAGACGATGCTTCTTCCTTTTGGATTTTGAATCCGCCGAGCTCCTTGGTATTTGCCACGTGAGGTCCTCCGCAAATTTCCATACTGAAATCCCCCATCTTATATACCTTAATCTTTCCCCCATCGATTTGCGCGTATTTATCTTCGAATAACCCAATTGCGCCCACCGCTTTCGCTTCATCGGTAGACATGAGTTCAAAAGTAACTGGAAGTGCCGCGTTGATTTGATCATTCACGATTTTTTCAACTTGAGCGATTTGCTCTGGCGTCATTTTTTCCCCGTGTGAGAAATCGAAACGCAAACGTTCCGCTGTAATATTACTTCCCTTTTGCCCTACATGGCCCCCAAGCACCGTGCGCAAAGCTTGGTGAAGCAAATGTGTAGCGGTATGAAGACGAGTTGTTTCTTCTGAATTATCCGCGAGACCTCCCGCGAATTTCTTTTCAGCCCCTTGGCGAGAAAGATCTTGATGTTGCTTGAATTCTTGCGCGAATGCTTCGCGATTAATCACCTGCCCGCGTTCTTGCGCAAGCTCAGCGGTTACCTCTAATGGGAAACCGTAACTCTGATACAAGTCGAACGCATCTTTCGCCATGAGTGAACCCTGTTTGTCCCAAAGCTTTGTGAACTCCTTAAGACCCTGGTCAAGCGTTTTATTAAATTTATTAACTTCGGCCAAAACTACGGCAATGATTCTTGCCTTTTGTTCACGAAGCATTGGGTATGCATCTTCGAGGGTTGCAATGACCGAATCGATAATATCTTCGAGTGCGGTAAGGAAATTCAAATCCATGCTGCGACCTTGCATAACCGCGCGGCGGATCAGACGCCGCAAAATGTAACCCTGATCCTTATTCGCTGGCTCAATACCGTCGGCTACCATAACAGATGCCGTACGCATGTGGTCGGCAATAATACGCATCGCTTTTTCTGACGGTGCGCCTGTGGCGTGCTTTGCAATTGCTGCAAGAATACCAGTGAACAATTCCGTTTCGTATACATTTGCTAAACCTTGGAGTGCCACAGCCGTACGCTCCATTCCCATTCCCGTGTCTACACTTCCCTTTTCAAGTGGCGTCAGCGTGCCGTCTTCCCCCTTATTAAATTGCATGAAAACATTATTCCAAATTTCCATCCAGCGCTTGTCGGACGGATCGAAATTTGCAGGAGGCGCGTCGCTTCCGGTCCAAGA
>CAYPYH010000036.1:0-8797 GCA_964415145.1 uncultured Gammaproteobacteria bacterium | reverse complement strand
TTCCTGAACTTCTTTCAAGTTATGGGCTCACTTCGGACGAAATTCGTAGTTTCGAATCTGAAGTGAAAGTTTTGAGCCCTGCCCTTTCACTTATGCGCTCAATGCTTCCTTCACTTTTGTTCTTGATTGGTTTCGTTGTTGTATTCTTTATTCTCACTCGCCAAATGCAAGGGGCGAACAATAAAGCGATGTCTTTTGGAATGTCTCGCGCGAAACAGGCAGACCACAAGAAGAGCAAGCTTTCGTTCAAGGACGTTGCAGGAGCTGCCGAAGCAAAACAAGAATTAGAAGAAGTTGTAGACTTTTTAAAGAATCCAAAGAAGTACGCCGACATTGGAGCGAAGATTCCAAAAGGAGTTTTGATGATTGGAGCACCGGGAACCGGAAAAACACTTTTGGCGCGCTCAGTATCTGGCGAAGCAAATGTACCATTCTTCTTCATTTCTGGTTCTGAATTCATGGAAATGTTCGTGGGAGTTGGAGCGTCACGTGTGCGCGACCTTTTCCAAAGTGCAAAGAAAGCTGCGCCATGTATTATTTTCATTGATGAAATCGATGCCGTAGGTCGCCAACGTGGAGCGGGAGTTGGAGGTGGACACGATGAACGTGAACAAACACTCAACCAAATCCTTGTGGAAATGGATGGATTCGATCCTACTCTTGGAGTAATCGTAATGGCAGCCACCAATCGCCCAGACATCTTGGACCCAGCATTACTCCGCCCGGGTCGCTTTGACCGCCGCGTAATGCTCGATCTTCCGTCACTCGACGATCGTGAAGCGATCCTCAAAGTACATGCGCGCAATAAGCCCATGGAAGACGACGTAAACATGCGTCGTATTGCCGAACGTACCATTGGGTTTTCGGGAGCCGACCTCATGAATCTTATGAATGAAGGTGCAATCCTTGCGGCACGTCACAATAAAAAGAAAGTGGCTCAAAAGGATTTCTTGGAAGCAATTGAAAAAGTAATGTTAGGCCCTGAGCGCAAAAGTAAGAAATTTGCCGAAGACGAACGCACGCTTACCGCCTACCATGAAGCAGGTCACGCCATTGTGGGACATATGCTCCCATACGCCGACGAAGTACACAAAGTATCAATCATTTCTCGTGGAATGGCAGCTGGATACACCATGAGCTTGCCGGACAAAGACCGTAATATGCAGTTCCGTCGTGAATTCTACGACCAAATGGCCATGATGCTTGGTGGATACGCGGCCGAAAAGATCATTTACGGAGACATGACCACCGGAGCTTCGAGCGACTTGAAGAAAGTGACTCAAACCGCAAAGCGCCTCGTAACCCGTTACGGAATGAGCGAAGACCTAGGACCACGCACCTACGGAGAAGCAGACGAAGCGGTATTCATGGGCCGCGACAACCATGTCGCACGTGACTACTCAGAAAAAACAGCCGAAGCAATTGACTCCGCTGTACGCGTTCTTGTAGAAAAAGCCCTTGAACGCGCAATCACGATTGTTAAGGAACAACGTGGCGTCATGGACAAGGTAGTAAAAGTTCTCCTTGAGAAAGAAACCATTGAGAAAGAAGAATGGGAAAAGCTTGTGGGAGCTCCCGTAAAGCCACCCCTCGTCGCACCAATCGTCTAATAAAAAAGAGGCACTATGCCTCTTTTTTATTTATGTCGCAAATTGCGGTATAATATTCGTATCTATGCGAGACACAATTGATTTTTACGAATCACTCACCATGCATGCGCTACGCGAAACATTTAAGCAGCCGCTTTTACTTTTTGTAGCCATGCTTGTTGCGACGGTAAATACAGGCAGCGTCCTCTTTCACCTTTACCAATTCGCGACAATTCTTGCACCACTCGAACGCATCGACCTAAGTATTGCCAACACATTACCACCCGTTGCCTGGCTCGCTCTTTCTAATACCAATAATAGCGGGATCGGTGCGCTTGCCGTTACTGTATTTAGTGGTATCGCTCTCTTCTTTATCGGCATCACCGCACAGCAATACCTCATCAATGCGGCCCATGGGCGTGGAGCCACAATCGCACGCCACAAGTCTAAGAGTATCTTCACATTCCAAAAACCATGGGTACATCTCTTGTACGCGAACATGTTGTATTTCATTGGGCTTATCGCGCTCTTCCTTGTAGGAGGAATGATCCTCACTAGCCTGCCTGAAACAACCACTGTATTACTCAATATTGGTACCGCAGCTACCTATGCGCTCCTAATCTTGGCCGTCTTCTGTTGGAATGTCATCATTCTATTATCCCTCATGCACATTGTGCGCGAAGGATCGAGCGTACACGAAGCGCTGCAAGCCGCTTTTACTCACGTTGCAAAACATCCTCTTAGCATTTTTGAGCTGTCCTGCTTGCAGCTTATTGTGGAACTTGTTTTTGCGCTCGTTAGTGTAGCTATTATTGGAATCACCAATGTACTTGCCGCACTTCTACTTACCGCCCTTTCAGCCACGGGTAATGCATTCTTACTTCAGGCTGGATTCTTATTCATGGGGTTAACCATTGGACTTGCTGTACTACTCCTTGCTGGACTCATTACTTCATTTGGGTACCACCTATGGTCCAAGTATCATGAAACGAGTCATTCTGTAAGCATGAAGCCTGTATTACTTCACCTCTCTTCTGAACTCAAAACATTCTTCGTACGTACATGAACGATAAACTCCCTTCCATCGAAGATCTTCTTGCAGCACGTCGCGCAACGCAAGCGCCAGCCACATCAGCACCAGCTGCGCCCGCACCAACCGTAACTGCAAGTACCCCTGCCAAAGCTTGGAAACCCGAAGCTACTATTGTTGAAGACGAAACAAGTAAAAGCGCTCAGCTCACAAGTCGCATGGCTGAGATCGAAAAACAAGGAAAAGAAAAAGAAGCTGAAATGGGTGCAGCCACCATAGGACTTCCCTATATTTCCCTCAAAGGCTTCCCTATTTCACCAGACGCACTTCGCTTGATTCCCGAGGAACAAGCTCGTACACTTCGCGTTATTTGTTTCTTTTTCAATGGACCACAATTACGCATTGGGGCAGTGAACCCAACCACCCCTGAGATTAAAGAACTCGTATTCCAACTTGGAGAACGTAATAAAACGAATGCGTCACTTTACCAAATTTCTGACGAGAGTTTCATTGCAGGATTAGAACTTTATAAAGCGCTGCCAAAGATCATTCCTATTGTCAAAGGAGTCCAGATTCACGCAGAAGAGCTCGAAAAGTACCAGAGCCAAATGGCTACCACGCAAGATATTCAAAAGGTTATTGCAGACGCAAATGTAACCGATATTCTTTCCATCGTCATTGCAGCTGCGGTAAAACTGAATTCTTCCGACATTCACATCGAAGCAGAAGAAAAAGGAATCATGGTGCGCTTCCGTGTAGACGGCGTTTTACAAGATGTTGCTAGCGTCGACGTTCACGAATGGAAAAAGATCATCAACCGCATTAAGCTCATTGCAAGCCTCAAGCTCAATATTACCGATATCCCACAAGATGGTCGTTTCACTATTTTCCAAAAGAACAAGAAAATTGATGTACGTACCAGCACTATTCCAACCGCTTGGGGTGAATCGGTGGTAATGCGTGTTCTTAACCCAGACTCGATTCAATTAAACTTTGAAGATCTTGGATTCCGCCCTGCTGCGTTAAAGCGATTACTCCCTGAAATCGAGCGTCCAAACGGCATGATCTTAACTACGGGACCTACAGGAAGCGGTAAAACAACGACACTGTATGCGATCTTAGGAAAACTCAATGAACCGGGCGTAAAGATCATTACCCTTGAAGATCCAGTGGAATATAGATTGGAGGGAATCAACCAATCCCAGATCGACCATTCAAAAGACTATACCTTTTCAAAAGGATTACGTTCGATTCTTCGCCAAGACCCAGACATTGTGATGGTGGGAGAAATCCGTGACCTTGAAACAGCGGACGCGGCGATTCAGGCGGCGCTGACCGGTCACTTACTCTTGTCCACGATCCATACCAATGACGCCGCGGGTGCTGTGCCTCGATTCCTTTCCATGGGCGTTAAACCGTTCCTACTCGCACCGGCCCTAACGGTCGCCATGGGTCAGCGCCTTTTACGTAAACTCTGTAAAGAATGTAAGCAGCCCGAAACGGTAGATCCAGAAATACTCGCTAAAGTGAATGAACACTTAAACGCCATCACTCCAGCCTCTGGCGAAACCGTCCCAACCGAACGCAATTTCTGGAAAGCGGTTGGTTGTGAGAAATGTAATAATACGGGATACAAAGGACGCATTGGAGCCTATGAAATCTTAATTAAGAACAAGAAGATTGAAGAGTTCATCCTAAGTGGTGAGGTAAGCGAATATAAGATGCGCGAAGTGGCCGCCGAACAGGGTATGGTAGACATGATTCAAGACGGTCTACTGAAAGCTCTAGAAGGCATGACGACAATCGACGAAGTAAAGCGTATCGTGGGGCTATAGCAATACACCCGGTCTACAAAGACTGGGTGTATTTGTTTGTTAATAAAAAGAGCCCCGGGCCACGTTTAGCCGGGGGTCACGCTGGATAGAACAGGGCCTTCTGCAGGAGCCTTGTGCAGATGGTACCCGTACATGTGCCCGTCACCCTCCTTTGCGGAGCAGCTTGGGCACTCGTCCACGAACTCGTAAAGAGCGCCTCCTGTTGGAATGGGACGGATCCCGTGCTCAACAAAGAACTCTCGAACATAGCGTAGCCGCATGTGCACTTCCGCATCGCACTTGGCACACCAGAACCGAACCGTGTCCGGATTCAAACACTCCAAGCAAAAGACCACTCCTGGAAGAGTGGTCTTCTTACAACGCTTACACGCTGACATTGAGTCCACCTCCTCTTATTGAATCGGTGGATTACTCTATACTATTTTGCGACTGCTGTCAACCCCTGATCATCACCAGATCGATCTCGACGCCATACACGCGAAGATCCTTGCCCCTGTGAAGTGCGCATACTTTCAATTTGTGGTCTTAATACTTCTAACACTTGTTTTGCAATATCAGCCACATAATCCAGATATTCTTCCGCTTCAGGCTCTGGTGGGGCGGTAAATACGATGTCCGCTTTATATTCAGCCCCTTTTGCTGTATTTACCGTTACATCGAGCGTTGCGCGTGCAACACCCTTATTCCCCGCTTCTGTGTATTCCACAAAAGCGTCTACTCCATGAAAACGATCAATCGGCGTTCCATTTGTTGCATATACCGCCAACTTACCATTCCCCTTTAGCTCACCTTCAATCATGTCCATTAATTCTAAACGTAGATCGTTCGCAAACTCTCCGGCTGGATTCTCTGGATCTTGTTCTGTTCTTTCTTTCACATAACGAATTGCTTCGTCATACGGGAGATATTCCACCCCACGTTCACCTGCCGAGAACTGTTTTTTAAGCTTCAGTGCTCCAAAGGTGTCTCGTTCATGCTCACCTCCTGTCATTCCCATCATTGGTCCACGTCTTTCAATACTCATAATTACGATTATTATACTAAAATGCTAACATAAATGACCGAACCTGTCTCATGCGTCCCTGCGGGGGTATGAATTCGCTCAATATATTTGTGTTTTTTGAGGGATTCGGGGAGTGCGCGGGATAAAATGTCCTCCCCCTTACCGTGAATGATTTTACCTATTCTCACTCCTTCGCGAAAAAGCTGATCCACAAATAATTCCGCCTGATATTTCGCTTCCTCTACGCTCATTCCGTGTAAATCTACGGATCTCACGGATGGATCGATTTCCGCCACACGAAGCAGGGTTTGGATATTGTTCATAGAAGTTCGAGCGTGCGCACACCCTGATCATCCACCACAATACGAATCTCGTGGCGAAGTGGGAAGGCACGCTCTTCAAATACGTCCGGCCATTCAACAAAAGTAACCGTGTCTTTTGCCCAATCGTCCATGGCAATTGCTTCAAGTTCCACCGGGCTTTCAAAGCGATATAAATCCAAGTGCTGCACTTTACGAATCTTCCCATGTCCTTCGATTGGGTATTCGTTCATAATCGCGAAGGTTGGACTTTTTACTTTTGCGTCAGACCCTAAGGCGGCGACGATCGCACGCACAAGTGTTGTTTTACCAGCTCCAAGTGGACCGATTAAGCCATAGACGTCGCCGCCCACGAGTCCCCTTGCAATCTCCTCCCCTACGCCGCGCATCTCCTCTTCATTTTTTGCCGTAAATTTACGCATAACACAAATCGTAATTTGGATCCGCCTTTACTGCAAGCACATTTGGCACCGCGCCATGTGCGCGATATTTAAAGTAACCAGCTCCCGCGATCATAGCCGCATTGTCGAGCGAATATGCAAACTTAGGAAAGAAAAGGGGCAATGTATGCTTTTGTGTAACCAATTGTGCGAAGCGCTTTCGTAATTCCTTATTAGCCGATACCCCTCCAGCCACAATAATGCTCTTTGGCTGATAAAAACGAATCGCTTTTTCGGTCTTACGTGCAAGTGCGTCCACAATCGCCTCTTCAAAAGAAGCTGCGATATCAGCGCGGAAATGAGGATCCTCCATTTGATCTTCATGGTCACGCAGCGTATACAGCAGTGAAGTCTTAAGTCCTGAAAAACTAAAATTATAATCTTCGGTCTTCATGAGCCCTCGCGGAAAATCATAAGCAAGCTTATTGCCAGCAAGCGCCGTTTTGGCAATTTCTGGTCCCCCTGGATACGGAAGTCCAAGCATTTTTGCCGCCTTATCGAATGCTTCGCCCGCTGCGTCGTCGATCGTTTCCCCAATGCGGGTAAAACGTCCAAAGTCTTCCATTAAAACTAACTCCGTATGCCCGCCAGATACCAAAAGACAAAGTGCGGGTAAGGTCGGAGCATCTGCTTTTTGGAAATAGGAAAAAATCCCTGCTGAATCTTGCAACCAAGCGCCCGCAATATGCCCTTCCATATGTGACACGCCCACTAATGGTTTATTCCATGCATATGCGAGTGTTTTTGCTACCTCCACCCCTGTACGAAGCGCGGGCATAAGCCCTGGACCAATCGTTACTGACACCGCATCGATTCCTTTGCCACCCTTAGGAACCACCGATTCAAGCAAGGGCATAATTTTTTCCAGATGTAAGCGCGCTGCCACTTCGGGCACAACGCCCCCCATTTTAGCGAATTCATTTGCCTGTGAGTACACAAGATTTTTCTTTACCACAAGGCGATTACCTTTCCCTTCCACGATGGCAATCGCCGTTTCATCACAACTCGTTTCAATTCCAAGTACACGCATATTTGTGCTTATTATGCCGTAAAAATCCCCTATCTCCAAATCTCTTATTGCGTAAACCGCTCTTTTAAGGCAATCTACGTAACATACCCTATGACACTAATCTATTTATCTATGCCATTCCTCTTTTTGCTCGCAGTCGCTGGAGCGGGCGTAATTCTCATCAGTATTCGTCAAATCAATGAATACGAACGTGGCGTGAAGTTCCTATTCGGTAAGTACTATTCAATGATGCTCCCTGGTTGGCGTCTTGTATGGCCAATCATCCAAAGTTATCAAAAAGTGGATATTCGCGTAAAAGCGGTAGATGTTCCCGACCAAGAAGCGATTACCAAGGATAATATTTCCGCAAAGATCAATGCAGTAATTTATTACCGCGTGTCAGACGCCATGAAGGCAACAATCCAAGTAGAAAATTTCCGCGTGGCCGTGAATCAGCTCGCGCAAACAACTATGCGTAATGTAGTTGGTGCCATGGACTTGGACGAACTCTTGAGCAATCGCAATCAAGCATCTGCGCAAATCCGCGAAATCATTGATGCACTCACCGAACCTTGGGGAATTTCTGTCGACAATGTGGAATTAAAAGACATCACCCTTCCAGAAGACATGAAGCGCACCATTGGAAAGCAGGCAGAAGCCGAACGCGAACGTCGCGCGGTAATCATTAAAGCCGAAGGTGAAGTACAGGCGGCCGAAAACCTCAGTAAGGCAGCTTCAATGCTTAGCAATAGTCCAGGAGCGATGCACCTACGCACCCTCTCAACCCTTAATGATCTTTCTTCGGACCAATCCAATACCGTTGTATTCGCGATTCCGCTCGAAGTCCTACGTGCATTCGAAAATATTGCAAGAAAGTAGCCAAAGGCCGCCCAATGGGGCGGCCTTTTAGTACGCGCAATTTGACAAACGCAACTGATTTGCAATAATAAGTATAGCTATGAAGAACTACGCACTCTTTTTTCTCTCCATCATTCTCACGCTGGGTCTTATTGTTGGACTTTATACCCTCGTGTTTCGCGCCACTGATGATGATTTTAGCGATATACTCGACGGCCAGCCCTATGTGCTTGCCACCGTATTTCCTATCTATGATATTGCACGCAATTTGGCGGGAGACGATATTAATGTTCAACTCCTGCTTCCGGCAGGCGCAAGTCCTCACACTTTTGAATTGAGTCCAGTGACCGCACGCCATTTTGCAAATGCGGATTTGATCTTTGCCATGGGCCACGGAATTGATGATTGGGCTACAAAAAATACAGACCCTTCACGTGTACGTGTAGTGGACACATCTATTCCCCTTCGAGCCAGTATAGACGAAGAAGACGGTCCTACTGATCCGCACTATTGGCTTTCGGGTGAAAATGGAAAAATCATTGCACAAAATATTGCAAATGCTCTTAAAACACAGTATCCACAATATGCGAACGCAGTTGATACACATTTAGCTACATATCTTGCTGAACTTCAAGTTGCTCATGAAACCACGCACACTATTATCAATGAAGTGGGTAATAAAAATATCGTCACCCTACACGATGCATGGTATT
>CAYPYH010000035.1:3816-8871 GCA_964415145.1 uncultured Gammaproteobacteria bacterium | reverse complement strand
TGAACCGTGCGCCAACACTTCACCGTTTGGGTATTCAGGCTTTCCGTCCAACCCTTATTGAAGGAAAGGCCGTGCAAGTGCACCCACTCGTTTGTGACGCGTATAACGCCGACTTCGATGGAGACCAGATGGCAGTGCACGTTCCACTTACCGACCAAGCTCGTTACGAAGCGGAACACATCATGCTTTCAACAAATAACTTGTTGAAGCCTTCGCACGGTGGACCGGTAACCACTCCAGGTAAGGACATGGCATGGGCCTCTTTCTACCTTACAATGGTAGAAACAGAACCAGACGAAGCAAACATGCGTTCATTCCCAAGTCCAGTTGAAGTAATGTATGCCTATGAAATGAAGGCCATTGGGCTTCATGAATGGATCCGCGTAATCCATAATGGAGAACGCTTGATCACAACAGTAGGACGTCTTATTTTGAACGAATTGTTCCCGGCGAAAATCGGGTACATCAACTCAACACTTGGTAAAAAGCATTTGGCAGCAATTGTACGTGACGTATTGGAATACCACGGACAAGCAGAAGCAGCTAAATTGGTAGACGCGATTAAGGAACTTGGTTTCAAGTACGCAACACTCTCAGGATTCTCTTGGGGAATGAGCGAACTTCCAACCGTTGAAGGAAAGAAGGAAGTAATCGAACGCGGAAACAAGAAAGTCCTCGAAGTAGAAAACTACTTCGCGCAAGGACTTTTGACACAAAGCGAACGTCACTCACAAATTATTAAGATCTGGACCGAAGTGAAAGAAGAGATCGAAGTTCTTTCGCGCCAAGCGCTTCCAAAGCGCGGATCTGCGTTCACCATGATTGAATCTGGTGCTCGTGGTGCCTGGGGGCAGTTGACTCAGATGATCGGTATGATCGGTTTGAAGTCATCACCGTCGGGTGGAACGATCGAGTTGCCGGTAAAATCATCTTTCAAAGACGGTGTCGACGTATTGGAGTTCTTCATCTCGTCTCACGGTATTCGTAAGGGTCTTACCGACACCGATCTTCGTACAGCAAGCGCTGGTTACCTTACTCGTCGTTTGGTAGACGTAGCACAAGACGTAGTTGTTCACGAAGTGGATTGTGGAAATGATACAGGAGTAGTGCTTACGCACGCGGAAGCAGAAGAAATTGGAGAGCCACTTCTTATTCGTATCCTTGGTCGTTACACATTGTCACCAATCATGCTTCCAGGGTCTAAGAAGACTTTGATCGAAGCGGGTGAGCTCATTACGGAAGATCACATTCGTGCGATTCAAGCGACAAAGGAAATTCTTCCAGAGGCGCATGTTCGCAGCGTAATGACTTGCCATATTCCTCGCGGAGTTTGTCAGAAGTGTTACGGATATGACCTTTCATACAATAAGGTTGTGAAGCTCGGAACTGCCGTTGGTATTATTGCCGCGCAGTCAATCGGAGAACCGGGTACTCAGTTGACCATGCGTACTTTCCACACGGGAGGTGTTGCTGGAAAAGACATTACCCAAGGTTTGCCGCGTGTAGAAGAATTGTTCGAAGCACGTATTCCAAAGCGTAAGGCAATTATGTCTGAAGTAGCGGGACGTCTCGAAATCGAAACAGCGGAACGTGAAATCAAGCAGGTAGGAACAGGAAAGGTGATGAAAGACACACGTCCTGGTCAAAAGATTGTACGCGTACGTTATGTAGCAACGGAAGAATCAAAAGTAAGCGTTGGTCGCGGAGGGTCACTCCTTGTGGCTGAAGGCGACAAGGTATTGAAGGGTCAAGTAATCGGAAAAGATGTAAGCGGAAATGAAATTGTTGCCGAAGGCAATGCAGTCGTTTCAGCCGTTACAAAGATTGCGGCCGTGATGTTAGTTGAAGGTGAAAAGATCCGTGAATACATTATTCCTCAAGGGTATACCGTTTACGCCAAGGATGGCGACGAAGTACTTGCGGGAGACGTGCTCACTGAAGGTCACCTCGACCTCCAAGCTTTGTACAAGTACAAAGGTAAGGGAGCCGTTCAACAATATCTTTCAAAAGAAATTCAAGCGATTTACTCTTCTCAAGGACAGAAGGTAAACAACAAACACATTGAGATCATCGTGCGTCAGCTCTTTAGCCGTATGAAGATTCTTGATCCAGGTGAAACGGATTTCTTGCCAGGAGAAGTTGTTGAAAAGGCGACACTCGTGGAAGCTCATAGCAAGCTTAAGAAGGGGCAAAAAGAAGCTGAGTTCGAAGAGTTATTCTTGGGTGTTACGAAAGTTTCTCTTTCAACAGAAAGCTGGCTTTCTTCTGCCTCATTCCAAGAAACAGCACGCGTGCTCATTGACGCGTCAATGACTGGAAAGGTGGATCGTCTCCAAGGGCTTAAGGAAAACGTTATCATCGGACGCCTCATTCCAGCTGGAACCGGATTCGGGCAACAGCCGGTGGAGGAAGACGAAGAAGTGTTTGAAGAGCCAAAAGAGATTACGTCATCAAGTGAACTTGATCTGGAGATTGCAGCCGCAGGTCCTCAAGTTGGTGAAGAACCAGCAGAAGACAGTGGGATTTCAATCGTAAAGACTGAAGAATAATCACAGGATAAAGGAAAAAGAGGGCTTCGGCCCTCTTTTCTGTTATGCGTAATTTTGGTAGGGTGGGGTATATGTCAGGACATAGCAAATGGCACAAAATTCGGGGTCAAAAGGGTGCGGCAGATGCTAAGCGTGGCGCTTTATTTTCTAAGCTCGCCAAAGCAATTACGATTTTAGCGAAAGACGGAACAGACCCGGCGATGAACTTTGGTCTGCGTATTGCGATCGACAAGGCGAAAGCGGCCAATATGCCCAAAGACAATATTGACCGCGCGGTGGCGCGTGGTGCGGGCGGAGGTGCTGCTGAAATTATGCATACGGTTGTGTACGAAGGTATGGGGCCCGGAGGCATTTCGTTTTTGGTAGAAGCGGTCACGGACAATACGAGTCGCACCGTGGGCCATGTAAAAACGATCGCTATGAAGAATGGCGCGAATATGGAAGCAAAGGTCTTGTGGCAATTCGCGCATAAGGGCGTGGTGCGCGCAACGGGTGCGGAATCGGTTGCTGATAAAGATTCAATTGAGCTTGCTTGCATTGAATCGGGAGCGGACGATATACAGTGGCATGAAGACGAACTTGTGGTCATTGGGCACATTGCGCAATTACAGGCATTAGAAAAAACAGTGCGTGAACTTGGTTTCGTGATCGCTGGCGCGGAATTAGAATATATCCCCTCGCAAACAGTCACACCAAATGACGAAGATGGAAATCGTATGATGGCGCTCGTGGAGGCATTTGAAGAGGACGACGATGTGACTAGTGTGTTCACGAATATCGCATGAAGAAGGCACATCAAATTGTTTTGGGGATTGATCCGGGGTATGACCGTTGTGGTTTTGGTGTTATTAAAGGAAGCGGCATGGACTGGGTGCATATGGCGCATGGAGTTATTTCGACAGAAAAGCTTACGGATTTTTCACAGCGTCTGCGGGAAATTGCGGACGACTATGACGAGATTTTGAAACGCTTCAAGCCAGACTTGGTGGTCATTGAAGAATTGTTTTTTTCAAAAAGCACCACAACGGCACTGAAGGTTGCCGAAGCGCGCGGCGTTTTACGTATGCTAGCCGCCCGCAAAGGTATTGAGGTAATAGAAGTAAAGCCAAATGAAGTAAAATTGGCAGTTACCGGGAGCGGTCGCGCTGACAAGCGCCAAATGCAACAAATGGTAAAAATAACGCTAAAATTAGCAAAGATTCCTAAACCCGACGACGCAGCCGACGCACTGGCCATTGCGCTTGCCGGCGGGGTACGCGCACGATACCAATGTTGACGCCTTTCACGCTTTTTGATAAAGTACTCGTGTTCTACAAGTGCGGGTATCGTATAGTGGCTCTTTATGTCAGCCTTCCAAGCTGAAGAGGGGAGTTCGATTCTCCCTACCCGCTCCAGAAAATACATCTCGAAAGAGGTGTTTTTTCTTTGGCGGATGAAATAGATAAACACAGTAATCTCCTATAAAACAAGAACACACCCGACACGAGGTCGAACAGGGTGTGTTCGAGCCTCGCGCACAGGTGTGGCGAGAGGGGTCAGTGCTTGGGGGGCTTGGGCGATGAGGGCCTTGAGCGCCTTCAAGTAGCGTTGCTGCCAGTAGGTGTGGTTTTCGATGACACCCAGGTCGTCGCCGATGCCGTTCCAGCGCATGTAGCGACGGGAGCTGTCGTCACCCGCCTTGCCGCTTCCCGCGATGGCGAAGTTCAGGCAGCCCGTGGCGCCGTCGTCACCGTAGGTCTGGATGTACTCCTGACCACGAGTGCCGTTGGGACGTTCCCAGATGGAGAACAGATCACCCGTGTACCAGATGGTGTAGCGGATGTTGTCGTGGACGAAGACGACCTGCACGTCGCCCTCACGCTCGCCGAGCACCGCGTCACCGTAGTCCTTCTTCCACTGGATGAAGCGACTCTGGTTCGAGGGGTTCTTGAGCACGTCAGCGGCACGACGCACGATCTCCGGATCGACGACGGGACTCGGACAGTCCTTCGGGACTTCGGGAGGAGGCGCGAGGGCTTCCTGTGCCACCTTCTCATCGTGGAACTGCTTGGCAGCGATCAGGAGCCTGGTGAGATCCGCGATGGTCGCCGGTGAGGCGTGCATCTTCTTGGCTTCGTCGATCTGGTCGATGATCGCGACGAAGGCTGTGTCATTCTCCATGCCAGGGTGTGATTCGAAGTAGCCGGCGCGGTCGAACGGGACGTAGCTCGGTTGGGCAGGCTTCACCGGAGTGGTGCAGCCAACGAGCAGGATCAGAAACAGCGCGATGTGTCGCAAGGTGCCTCCAAGGCATGGGTTAAGTACGACGCGTAAATATAGCATAAAATGGGCGTTTTGTCAATGGTTTCTAGTTAACGACATTAATAAAAATGCTGTTATTAAAAAGCACCCACCGTCCTGTGACGATGGGTTATTTGATTTCAGATTCAAGCAAATGTGGAGTTGGGTCGAGAAGTGTTGCGGGTTGATCTTCCCCGGACTTCCACCAAATGCCACCCGCATGATT
>CAYPYH010000035.1:0-3806 GCA_964415145.1 uncultured Gammaproteobacteria bacterium | reverse complement strand
ATGACCGCAGTTCCGTCGATCAAGGATGCATTCGCGCGCAAGAAGAAGCTCGAAGATGAGGCCACGCAGATCTGGCGTGATCTCGCGACCGATCTCGCTGGCCGCATTCCGGAAGGTCTGCGCGCCTGGGCCCAGGAGAACAGCTTCTACCCCGGTCAGATGATCGGGGACCAGGAGTACTGGAAGCTCCCGGAGTGGCTCGGCTGGATGGTCCAGCACTCCGAGTACGGAGGTGGCTGCAGCAACAAGTACCGCGAGGACGAGCTCGAGATGTATGGCTTCGAGAGCTTCGCCGATCTGCGCCGCAAGTTCCAGGAGCTCGAGAAGGCGTGGGGAGGGATCCTGAAGATCACCTACCACGAGGAGCCTGGTCGCACCGAGGTCGTCTGGAGCGCTGCCGAGTTCCTGTCCAAGCAGGTCCCCGCGTAGCACGTACCGCCCGCAAGGCAGAGAACCCCACCCGGGTCTCACCTTGGTGGGCGGTTCTTTGTTTTAGAGAAAAAAGTACCCATCGTCTTCTGCGACGATGGGCTATTCGGAGTCGAGCAAATGCTGCGTGGGGTCGAGGAGCGTAGCGGGTTGAGGTTCGCCGAGCTTCCACCAGCAACCACCTTCGTGATTATGCGTGTAGAGCTCCAAGTGCAGCATGGTCATGGGGCGACCCTTGTCTTCCTTGAGTACCGTTGCCACAGCGCCAATTGTGTCGCCGCGCTTCACTACAGTACCGGTCGTGAGGTGGGGCGCTGGTATGATTTCTCCGTAAAGAATCGTACCCGAGACACCTTCCACGAGCACGGCATGCGTTTCATTCCACCAAGGAGAATCTGCACGAGGTCCGGTGAAGATCTCGACCTTTGCGACTACTCCGTCTTCGCATGCAATGACGGTCGCGCTAGGGTCACAATACAAATCCTGACCAGTGTGCATATCGTATTTACGTACACCACCAAAGCGAGAGTCGGCAGGACTTTGTGAGATTTTATTTTCAATACCAGGGAGTGGCCAAAGCCATTTCATAATTCCTCCAGTGTGCCTTGAGGCACTATTTTTGTCGAATAAAAGAGGGGATGCCGTTTGCATCCCCATGGCCGAGCTTGAGACTAGACGAATCCATCTTCAGGAATGAGCCCGATGGCTGCGCGTCCTGCGAGATGCGCTTCGAGGGCTGCCATCATCGCCTTTTCGCCGGCCATCTTGCGGAAGGCGCGCTCGTGGAATTCTTCCTCCGGGAGAATGCGGGCAAACACATCGCGGATGTCCGCATCTGCCGAAGCGTCGTCGGCAATGACACGGATACGATCGAGACGCATCCGCTCCGCGTGCGCAGCCACTGCAGCACCGTCTTCGAAGGAGTCCACCTGAGGAAGAGTCTTCTCCCAGTAGCGCTCCTTCTTGTCCAGACGGCCGGGGGTGACGCCGCGCGCCTCGAGCAGGTTGCCCACCCACTGGGCGTGACGGCTCTCCTGCTGGGCGATCAGGACCAGCGTTTCCCGCCAGTGACCTCCTTCGGGCAGGAAGCGGTCCACGAAACTCATGATGCGGTCGTGAGCGCTGATCTCGCCATGGTACTGGTCCTTGAGCCACACCAGCATACGATCGGGATCGTTTCTGATGCTGTCCCACCATGCCTGAGAGTTGATGAGCGTAGACATGCTATCTCCTTTAGATCATCTCTTGTTTGAAAGGATCTGACGTCACTATAAGGCCGAGGCTTATTTTGTTTAATGCCTGTTTATAACCTATGTATGACACTTTAGTAATTTGGCTAATATAAAACATATTATGTTTTAATACCGTGTTGACAAACTGTGGATATCGCCATATGCTACGCGTATATGCAGCAACTGGAAGAGCAATTGCGTGCCCTAGGTCTTACGCAAACGGAAGCTAAGTTGTATTTGGCAGGACTTTCTAAAAAAGCGATGAGCGCACAAGAACTCGCGCGTGCCACAAAAATCAAACGGCCAACGGTGTATCACGCATTGGAGACGCTTATTGAAAAAGGATTAGTATCAAAAACGGGTACTGAGGCGCGCCGATTGTTTCAGATGACTTCACCCGAAAGGCTGCAGCATTTGCTCGATCAAAAAATGGATCAGATCAAATTACAGAAAGTAAACTTAGATGCCTTGCTGCCATTGCTCATGCAGCAGCAAGGGGCTGCAAATAATGAACAGGTGCGTGTGATGCAATATGAAGGTATTGATGGAATCAAGATTGTAGTAGAGGAAGCGCTTTATTGTAAGTCACGAACATGGGACATTATCGCACCGCCAAAAAATTTCTTTTCTGATTTCGATAAAACATATTCGAAGTATTTTATTGAAACGCGTAAGTCGCGAGGTATTACCGCGCGCTCACTGTGGGAACAAAAAGAAACGGTGGCAACGCGCATTACACCTGAGCTTATTCGCGAGCGCAATCCGCGTTACTTGCCAGCGACGCTTAGTGGCCGCTTTCAATCGGTAATGATTTTATTTGATGACAAAGTAGCAATTGTTACATCATTAGGCGTAAATTCAGCAGTGCTCATTCAATCAAAAGAAGTATATGCACTTATGGCGACCATGTTTGAAGGGCTCTGGGCGATCTCAAAAACACCACAGGCATAGGTGAAATAACATTGACAAAGCTTTGAAACGAGTGTAGCGTGAATCTCCTGCATTACATATCAAATTAAGGGAGGCAGGAATGTCCACAAAAATGGTTCCACTCGATCTGGTGCTCGTACGGCACGGACAGAGCGAGGTGAATGCGGCGTCGGATCTCATGAAAAAGGGAGACCGATCGCTGCTCGAGAAGATCGCGCATGTGCACACGTCCGAGATTCGTCTGACCCCTCGTGGAGAGGAGCAGGCGATTCAGGCGGGCAAGTGGTTACGCAAGGAGTTTCCGGATGGTTTCGATCGGCACTGTGTGTCGTCGTACACCCGCGCGAAGGAGACCGCGGCACTACTTGATCTGCCCGATGCCAAGTGGCACCAGTACATCGACTTGGTCGAACGTGATTGGGGGACGGTCGAGTCCATGACCGCTGAAGAGTACCTGAAGATGCGTGCGCGCCTCGAGCGTGATGGCATCTGGGGTCGGCCCAAGAACGGTGAGACCCTGCACCAGATGTCGCAGCGCATCCAGCGTGTGATCGACACCTTGGCACGACGCTTCTCACAGAAGTCGGTCGTGGCCGTGTGTCACGGTGAAGTCATGTGGGCTTTTCGTCTGCGCTTGGAGCGCATGACGGTGGACCAGTTCCGTGCGCTCGAGAGCCCCAAGGGGAGCGACAAGCGCAAGCCGGATCTTAACAAGATCAACAATTGTCAGGTCCTGCACTACAGCCGTACGAATCCGCACACCAGGCAGGTGGGCGACCGCTACGACTGGATGCGCTCCGTGTGCCCGTCCGATCTGAGCCTGTCGACCAATGTTTGGCAGGAGATCAAGCGCCCCAGCTTCACGACTGCGGAGCTCCTCGCGGACGCGCGCAAGCGGCCACGGTTTCTGGAGGCATAGTTCATACGACGGTCAGCCTACGGGTTGGCCACTTTTTATTGCATTTTTACACCCAAGTTGACTTTATATAGTGTGTAGAATACACTTAGTTAAGAAAGAGGCCCTAAGCATTGACGAAGACCAATAAAAATGCTAGAAAGACCCGTCCCTCTTTCACAATCTCAAGGAGCGTTCATGGCCTTCAAAGTCGCTGTCTTTGGTCTGTCCGGCAACCCACCTCAAAACGGTCATCTCGCAATTGCCCAAGAGCTTGCGCTTTCGGGGTTGTGCGATCGCGTACTGGTGGTTCCGTGTGG
>CAYPYH010000034.1:0-8938 GCA_964415145.1 uncultured Gammaproteobacteria bacterium | reverse complement strand
CTACTCCCTCTAGCTTCTTTCCTTCATTATCCGTTGTTATAAAGTACGTGGAATCTTTCTCTATTGTTTGAGCGGTTCCTGCAAAAGCCAAATCTGGATTCTCAATTTCCAATGGTTTGTCTTTCGCTATAATTTCCGCAACAGCCTTTTGTAACTCAAAAGGAAGGTTCAAACTATCCTCCCCATAACCCTTTGAATACCAAGAAACTTCTCCCTGTTCTGATCGATACGTTGGCAGATACCGCCATGTTCCTTGAGAATTACTACGATAATACGTACGAGGGATCAGCTTGCCAGCATCCTCCACATATCCAACCAATGCAATGCGACCTTCGCCCTTACTATATGGCTTAGAAGAAAACCAAACCACGTCACTACCAATTTGAACACGGTGTTCGGGAAGTAGTCCTTGAGCCTCCAGATACTCAGCGGTGAGTTTTTCTTTCTTCCATCCATCTCCATGAACTTCAATTTTTGACTTTAAGCTTTCCACTGATTCAAATGCAATCGCCTCCTCAACGGTGATGGGAGTAATATCCTTTGCTCGCTCCGCACCAACCACAGGTTCTTCAATCAATTCTAAATCCTCTGGAGCCAACAATGGAAAAGCGTCTTCTTCTTTTTTGCGCGCTTTAGCCTCTCTTGCTTCTCGACGCTTTCTTTCGTGTGCCATATTAATTTTCTAAAATAGATTGTTTCAGATCGGAAATGTCGTCTTCCTTGTTCATTTCACTTTCGAGTTGCTCTAATTTCTGTTCGCTTGCCAACTCCACTTCCTTAAGCTCTGTTTTATACTTCTCTTCAATGTGCGCCATCGACTCGGAAATATCTTTTTCCATCGCATTATCTGCTGCGTCCCATTGCTTTAATAGCTCCACCAAATCATTAACTAAATTCTCATCCTGACTAATGGAAACAATTTCGATCACACGAAGTTTTGTTTCACGATCTAATTCTCCATCACGCAAAATGCGTACTAAATCTTTCATCATATATTTCAAGACAATTGATCCTCAATCGCATCTAATTTCGCATGCGTGCTCTTTGTAATGTCATCATGCTGCCGCACATAGGTATCTTGTGCCTGTCTCATGCCTTGCGCCATGCGCCCTAAAGCCATGTCGCCTCCGTCAGGAAGTGCTTTTTCGAGCTGGGTCATAAAGACCTCCAATTGCTCTGGAGTCATATGCGGAACCATAGCTGCAAGATTCGCTTTCGTTTCGTCAGGAAGTGGCATTGATGCTAAAAGTAATGCGAGACGTTTTCCAAGTGCTTGTGCTTGCTGCGTTTGTTGTTCATCCATAGAAAATATATAGCAAAAGTATAGCACGCATACAAAAAAGCTGGGGATTTTGTCCCCAGCTTTTCTTTTAGATTGCGCGCTTTTGAATAATTTGTACGACGCGTTTTACGTCTACAATTTCCTGCGCACCACTTTCCATATCGCGAATAATAATTGTTCCATCCAATACTTCCTTTTGGCCAAGAATCAAAGCGATTTTTGAACCACGCTTGTCGGCGAGTTCAAGTTGCGCCTTCAAAGATCCTTTTCCAAACGCTTCACCTACGCGCACACCAGCTTGACGGAATTCTTCAAAAATCGCCAATCCCTTACGACGCGCAGCGTCTCCTAGCTGACAGAAGAAGATAGGTACATGCGTATTCTTTGTTACTTCAATATTTTGGTGCTTCATGGCCAAGATCACGCGCTCGATCCCAATAGACGCTCCAACCGCTCCTTGAAAATCTTCACGACCTCCAAGCATTGGAATAAGAGTGTCATAGCGACCCCCGCCACCCAAAGCGTTTTGACGCCCTTCATTTCCGTCACCCGCCTCCACAATCTCGAACACGGTTCGGCTGTAGTAATCAAGTCCACGCACCAAGAACGGATCAAGTTCATATGGCACTTCCGCTTCTGTAAGGTATTCCACCAAACTCATAAAGTGCGCCTTTGATGCCTCGTCTAACCAATCTACGATTTGCGGTGCATTCGCACGCAACTCCTCCATCCCCTCTTCCTTTGAATCAAGCAAACGAAGTGGGCTTTTTTGCAAACGCTTCTTGTCTGTTTCAGAAAGCTTATTGCGGAACTGCTTGAAATAGCTTACCAATTCCATAATATATTCACGGCGCGATTCTGGGGTTCCAATTGAGTTGATCTTCACCGTTACATTAAGACCAAGGTCTTTCATGAGACGGTATGTCATCAAAATTACTTGCGCGTCTAAAATAGAATCAGACGACCCAAGTGCTTCTAAACTCCATTGGTAGAATTGGCGATAACGCCCTGCTTGAGGACGATCGTGACGCATGAATGGTTCAAAGTACCAAAGCTTTACAGGCTGAGGCAAGTTAAGCATTCCATGCTCCGTGTACGCACGCGCAATCTGCGAAGTCCCTTCTGGACGAAGCGCAACACGGTCACCACTTGGATCTTGAAATACATACATTTCTTTTTCTACGATGTCAGTAGATCCACCTACCCCGCGTTCCCACAAATTCGCTTGTTCCAAAATAGGCAAACGAATACGTCCGAAACTATATGTTTCAGAAATCGCACGCGCCGTGTCTTCCACTTTATTCCAATAATGTTCTTCTTCAGGAAGAATATCGCGGAATCCACGCAAAAGCTGCGGTGGAGCCATGGTCTTTTTACCAGTTGCCTTTTTTGGAGCTTCGCCTGACGCCTCCTGTTTTGCTGGCTTTGCTTTTACTTCTTTTTCAACCTTTTTCGCCACCGGTGTCTTCTTTACCTTAGCTGCTTTTGGAGATGTTCGTGCCATAGTCACTATTAATATGTATAAACGGGACGCTTGATTGGGCCAACATTAGTTAATGGTAATCCTCGTACCAAAACCCGTCCCACCACATTTTCCCCCGGAACTGGCCCGAAAATGCGTGAATCAAGGCTAGAGTCACGATTGTCGCCGAGAAGGAAGTATTCGTCAAGCCCTACGGTCACGCGTACGCTCCCTTGTGTGTACTCGTGAATATAGTCTTCCTTGATCTGCACTCCATTTGGAAACGAAGCATTATAGACCCAAATTTCACCCTCTACGATTTCCACCGTTTCCCCTGGCAGTCCAATCACACGTTTAATGTAGTATTGTTCGCGTGATTCATTAGGTGGATGAAAAACTACCACTTCCCCACGCTTTACATCGCGAATATGGAAAGAGATCTCGTCCACAATCAAATAATCAGAATCACTGAAGTTTGGCTCCATGGACGCTCCTTGCACCACGAATGGTTTAATAATGAAGACGCGAATGACTGCGATAGCTAAAATCGCTACAACTCCAATCTGAATGACTTCAAACAAGAACAAGACCACCGAACCAAGGGTTTGGCCTAAAAGTCGCTTCACAATCGACAAATCATGTTCGTGATTTGATTTACGCCCTTTGAATATCACAATAACCCCATGATACGCATTTTTTTTGAAAAAGACAAGGTGTTCTGCTACACTGCAAAATATGAGCGAGGACCATTCATTTGATTTCTTGAAAAAGAAATATCAGCTCGCGCCTGTGCGCGAAGATCGGAAGAAAGAAACACGAAGCTTCCGAATTTTTGTCATTGCATTACTTTCTGTTGCGGGTGCTGGGCTCTTCTTTTCATTTCAAGCGCAAGGACCTTCTCATGCGGAAAATAACGGGACTTCCTTCTCACTTTTCAATCCATTTGCACGCGCGCTTGAAAGCATTACGGGCGGCGACGATGACGACCGCATCAATATTTTACTACTGGGTATTGGAGGTGCGGGGCACGAAGGACCCGAATTAACCGACACCATGATTTTAGCGAGCATTCAGCCATCTACCAATGCCGTTTCCATGCTTTCCATTCCACGCGACCTCATCGTACAAATCCCAGGGTATGGCGGACGTAAAATAAATGCCGTGAATGCATTGGCAGAAATGAAAGAAGACGGAAGTGGTCCAGCGACCACCACAGCGGCAGTCAGCGACATGTTCGGTCAAGAAATCGATTATTACGTAAAGATTGATTTTGATAGTTTCGAATATCTTATTGATGCCGTTGGAGGTGTTGATGTGTATGTAGACAATAGTTTTGCTGACACAACGTATCCAACAGACGACAAGGGCATTCAAACAGTTTCATTTGAACAAGGCTGGGCACATATGGACGGTTCACTTGCGCTCAAGTATTCACGCTCACGCCACGGAAACAATGGCGAAGGGTCTGACTTTGCGCGCGCAACACGTCAGCAAAAAGTAATTGCAGCAGTAAAAGATAAATTACTTTCTACCTCAACCTTTTTCAATCCAGGTCGCTTGAATCAACTTGCCCAACTCGCGTCAAAACATGTCACCACGAATATGGGAATTTTAGACATGGTACGTATGGCAAAATTCGCGCCAGACATTTCGTCCGACAAGGTAAAGAATTTTGTGCTCGACGACGCTCCTACCGGACCCCTCTATTCTTCAACGCTTAACGGCGCGTACGTATTATTACCTAAACGCGCCGACTGGTCCGACCTTCGTTATCTCGCCGCCCACATCTTTGAAGACGAAGCGAGCGTCGTCGTTCAGCCAAAGGAATTAAGTGCCCCAACCCAAGAAACCCACATTTCACTTCAAAACGGAACTATGGTGAGTGGGCTCGCAGCCGAGGGCGCTGAACTCCTTCAAAATTCAGGGTTTATTGTGACTGATGTCAGCAATGCCCCTACTCGCAACATCACCAAAACAGTGATCCTCGACCTCACAAAAGGCAAGAAATCCGTTGAATTAGGGGTATTGCAGCAGTATTTTGATGCCGAAGTCACACAAACAACCACCGGTTGGCTCCAGTCTCCCGAGTCCCTCCCAGACTCACTTATTAATGAAAATGCCCTTCCCGACCTTGAGGGGGTGGACTTTTTGATCGTTTTAGGGCAGGATGCGGAGCAACTGCTCTTACGCTAGTTATATGAATATACGCCCAATGCCAACCGTCGTTATCGTGGGTCGCACGAATGTCGGGAAATCATCACTTTTTAACCGTTTCGCCGCCGAGGAGAAATCTTTAGTTTCTGCTGTTCCTGGAACTACCCGCGACCGCTTTGAAGCGGACTGTATTTGGCGTGGACAAGTCATTCGTGTCGTAGACACAGGTGGACTCGACGTTGACTTACGCGACGATATTGAACGCAATATTGTACTTCAAGCTGAACGCGCAACCGAACTTGCGGACATTATTTTGTTCGTGGTCGACGCACAAGCAGGACTTCAACCACAAGACTTTGAACTCGCAAAGAAATTCATTGGACAAGGCAAGAAAATTATTACGCTTGCAAATAAGGCCGACAATAACAAAATGATCACCGAAGTGCTTCACACTTGGGGTAATTGGCCACTTGGAGAAATCACTCCCGTGTCTGCATACCGAAGTTTAGGAATGGGTGACTTGCTTGATGTTATCTACGAAGATCTTAAAAAACAGAATAAGCCACCTGTTGAAGTACGCGAAATTACTTCTCTTCGCGTAGCAACCGTTGGACGTCCGAATGTTGGAAAGTCTTCCCTTTTGAACGCCATGCTTGGTGAACATCGTTTTATTGAAGCCGACATGGAACACACCACGCGCGAACCAAATGACACGCATATCGTGGTGAACAATCAGCGCTACACATTAGTCGACACCGCCGGAGTGCGTAAACAAGCACGTGTAAACGCAAGTGCTTCAAAACTCGAACAAGCAGGAGTTGAACGTACGCTTCGTGCTGTGCGCCGTGCCGACGTAGCACTTTTGGTAATCGACATGAGTTCTGAAATCGAACAGCAAGACAAGCACTTGGCCGGAGAACTAAGTCGCAACCGAGCGAGTGTAGTAATTATCGCAAACAAGTGGGACCTTGTAGCGGACAAGAACCCAAACACCGTAAACGATTTCGAAAAATATATTCGTTCACATCTTCCGTCACTCAAATACGCACCAATCGTTTTCACGTCAGCAAAGACTGGTCAACGTATCCCACAGTTATTCGAAACGATCGACAAGATTTACCAGAGTCGTTTCACACAATTGTCACAACAAGAAACACACGAGTTCATTAGTCGCTCAATCGTAAAGCACAAACCAAGTCGTGGAAAAGGAGTTGCCCACCCTACCATTGTTTCTTTCAAACAAGCAGGGATTAATCCACCACTCTTCCACTTAACGATTCGCCAAAAGCGTACAGACGCCTTGAACGAATCCTACCTACGTTTCTTGGAAAATGAAGTTCGTACGCACTACGATTTCGACGGGACTCCAATCGCAATCAAAATCATCAGTAAGCGCAAAAAGCACACTACGTATTAATACGTGGTGCTTTTTTATGTTAAACTAGGAACAGTATGTACTTAATTGTGGGACTAGGAAATCATGGGGACAAATACACGTATACGCGTCACAATTTGGGGTTTTTGTTTGCGGACGCACTCGCTCAGCGCCTAGACACGCGGTTCAGTCAAAAACCCGAGCTACAAGGCGAAGTAGCAGAAGTACGCGATGCACATGAAAAGTACATTTTGCTAAAGCCGCAAACGTATATGAACCGTTCGGGGGAAGCCATTGCGCGCACCATGGCAGCTTATAATATCCCCCTCTCCAATGTCATCGTTGTTTCGGACGATTCTAATTTAGAGTCCGGAACCGTACGCATTCGTTTTGGTGGCGAAGCGGGCGGTCACAATGGATTAAAGTCAGTGATTGGGACAAGCGGCGCCGACTTCTGGCGCATTCGCATAGGCGTAGGAGGCGCCCCTGAACGCGTGCCACTTGAAGCGTGGGTACTTGGAGCGCTCAGCGACGAAGACCTGAAGGGACTTCACACTGTATTTGAAAAAATACTAAAAAACGCATTTACCGCGGGTGTTCATTTGAAAGAAGAAACGATTAATTAACACAAAGAGTGGGCGCAGGTCCACTCTTGTTTTTTAGTGACTTTAATGCTTAACTATGGCCGCCTTTACGGCTACAAGGAAACCCCATGCGACCTACGCCCCAAATTGTTCATGAACTCGACCTGCGTCACTGGCTCAAGCCGGACCCCACCAGAACTCCACTCGAAGCCAGGTACGGGTACATTCTTCACAGGCCCACGCGACTCATGGGATTCTTCCCTCTCGTGGTCGATACGGACGAAGAAGGCAATAAGCGCGACATCATCCTATGCCTCACCAAGCGTGAACTCGGCATCGCCTATGCGGCCGCACGCCGCGAGCACGCGGAAATCATGACCCTGCCCATCCTGCATGATTCCACGCGCAAGATTGCCTGGGATATCAGCAACCTCAGGGAAAGGATCAACCTAGCCGAGATCGAAACCAGGCCGGGAGAATATCCAATCCTCCCCATGAACGTCTACGATGAAGCTCGTATCAACGCAGTCATCGCAGCTGCGGAAGCTCGCCAACTAGACGAGATGGACAAGTCACTTGCGCCCAAAGGCATCCACTTCGCGTATGGCCTCCTTGGTGGCCCTAACCAATTCAAGGATCCCGACTTCAGCGACTAACACGCTGCCCTGCGCGCTAATACGGCGCGCACTTATTTTTGCACAGCCCCCGTTGACATCTCTCCTTTTTCGCGCAACAATAAAAACAACACTCCCACTAAAATCATTTTATGAATGATCCTAATCGGGAGCATTTTTTATTACACCTTTCTTCACACGCAGTTCAAAGTTCACTACAAGCACTTGGCATTCAAACATTTGCAAAACAAGACCCTCAGTACCCTGCCCTTTTGAAAGAAATCCACGACCCGCCCTTCGTATTATTTTCACAAGGAACGCCGCGCAACGATTTACCCTATATCGCGGTTGTTGGAACACGCAAACCAACCGCCTACGGAATTTCTTGCACACAAACGATGGTACGTACGCTTGTGGCCGCCGGCTACGGTATTGTCAGTGGGCTCGCGCACGGAATCGACAGCGTCGCCCACCAAGCAGCGCTCGACGCCGGCGGCCACACGGTTGCCGTCATTGCACATGGCCACGCGCAGTACACGGCGCGCGAAGCGCAGTTGGCTCGCAACATCATTGCAAAAGGAGGGGCGATTCTTACGGAACACCTTCCCCACGTGCACGCCGAAAAATTCAGCTTTCCTGTACGCAACCGTATCATTGCCGGGATTGCCCAAGCGACACTCATCCCAGAAGCGACCCTCAAGTCTGGAACCCTCATCACCGCCTCGTGCGCCATACGCGAAAACCGTGATGTCTTTGCAATACCTGGGCTCATTACGAATCCAAATAGCGAAGGCCCTCATACCCTTATAGCTAGTGGTGCCGCTTGCATCTACTCATCAAAATCCCTCCTGCACGCCCTAGGCCTCGAGGATCGCGTGCAAACGCAGCAAATGCTTCCAATGTTGTCCAAGGAAGCCCAATACATTGTAAGCGCTCTGAGTGCCTCTGCGCAGCACATAGACGACTTACTCGACGCGCTTTCCATCCCACTTGGAGCCCTTATGGGCGAGCTCAATGCCCTTATTAAACTCGATATGATTGAGGAAAAGCCAGGGAGTATTTATGCACTGAAGCCACGCTAGACAAAAGGGTGTATTCCGTCTACAATCCGACCCATCTGTCTACTCGTTATAAACAATCCGTTGCGCGTTTTGTGGCGCTCCATAATATGTACCAACCCACAAATACGCGATCCCCAGCGATTTTGGGTCAGCGCGTCAAACAAGTGACGACTTTGCTTGAGTTCTTAGGAAATCCTCAAGAAAAATTCCGCATCATTCATGTGACCGGAACAAGCGGAAAAGGAACCGTTGTATCCATGCTCCACCGCATCGCACAGACAAGTGGTGCTCGCGTAGGTTCCCTTGTTTCGCCGCACACCACCACCTTCTTGGAACGATTTTTATTGAACGATGGACTGGTATCCGAAAAATCAATCATCACCGGAATTGAAGAAGTTGAGGCGGC
>CAYPYH010000033.1:0-9217 GCA_964415145.1 uncultured Gammaproteobacteria bacterium | reverse complement strand
CTCAAGAAGTAATTGACTACTTTGCGGAAGTTCCGGAGGCATGTGAAAATACGCGCAAAATTGCCGACCAAATAAATTTTGAAATGGACTTGGGGCATAACTATCTACCGATTTTCGAAGTTCCAGGTGGAAAATCGGTTGATGATTATCTACACGAGCTCTCGCTTGTGGGAATTAAGGAGCGTTATGGGGAAAATCCATCCGCGGAAGTAATGGAGCGTTTTGAATTTGAGTACAGCGTTATCAAAAAAATGGGGTACTCGTCTTACTTTATTATCGTGCAAGATTTCGTAAACTTTGCAAAAGGGCGAGGGATTTTGGTGGGTCCGGGGCGTGGAAGTGCGGCAGGATCACTCATTTCATATGCGCTAAAGATTACGGATTTAGATCCGCTTAAGTATGGGTTACTCTTCGAGCGTTTCTTAAACCCTGACCGTGTGTCGATGCCGGACGTCGATATGGACTTTGCGGACTCGCGTCGCGGAGAGGTTTTGCAGTACGTACGTGATAAGTATGGGGAAGATAAAGTTGCCGGAATCATTACGTTTGGAACCATGAAGCCAAAGGCGGCCGTGCGCGACGCTGCGCGCGTGCTCGGGCTCACATTCCAAGAAGCCGACGTAATTGCAAAAGCAATTCCAGAACCGGTACAGGGCCGCCATACACCACTTGCTGTGGCGCGTGTGGAACATGCGGATTTAAAGGAATTATTGGCGCATAATCCTATGGCGCGTGAGGTCGTTGATTTAGCCATGAAGCTAGAGGGAAATCCGCGTCATGCTTCGCAGCACGCGTGTGGATTTGTAATTGGAGATATTCCGCTTGTGGAACGTGCGCCGTTGCAAGAAGGGCAACGTGAAGATTCAAAATATGTGGTGCAATATTCGCTCAATGCGGCCGAGTCAGCAGGATTAGTTAAAATGGACTTCCTCGGCCTTTCCAACCTCACCATCATCGAGCAAGCGCTTGAAATTATTGAAGCGGTACACGGCGAAAAGGTAGACATTGAACATGTACCGTTAGACGATCAAAAAACATTTGATCTTTTAGGGCGTGGCGACACCACGGGTGTGTTCCAGCTCGAGTCTGATGGAATGAAGCGCTATATTCGCGACTTGAAGCCAACAGAATTCGAAGACATCGTGGCGATGGTGTCTTTGTATCGTCCGGGTCCGCTTTCTGCCGGAATGGTTCCGCAGTATATTAATCGTAAAAATGGGCGCGAAGAGGTTGTGTATGACCATCCTTTAATGGAACCGATTTTGAAGGAAACCTACGGGGTGACCGTGTACCAAGAGCAGATTATGAAAGTATCGCGTGCACTTGCAGGGTTCACTGCGGGTCAGGCCGATACTTTGCGTAAAGCCATGGGTAAAAAGAAGCGCGATGTCTTGGACAAAATGAAAGACGATTTCGTTGCCGGATGTGTTGCGAATAATGTGCCCGTAAAGGCGGCGAATAAAGTGTGGCATGACTGGGAAGGGTTTGCGGACTATGCCTTTAACAAGTCGCACGCGGCATGTTATGCCATGATTTCGTATCGTACAGCATATTTGAAAGCGCATTTCCCTGACGCTTTTATGGCGGCACTCATGAACGCTGACATTACGCTTATTGAACGTATTACGATTGAAGTGGAAGAATGTACGAAGATGGGAATCACCGTATTGCCGCCAGACGTGAATGAATCATACCCAGGGTTTTCGGTAGTGCCTGGAACGAGTAATATTCGCTGGGGACTAGGAGCGATTAAAAACTTTGGATTTGAAGCGGGGCGTGCGATTCAGCAAGAACGTAAATTGAATGGTCCATACAATACCTTTGGAGAATTCTTGCAGCGATTAGATTCGAAAGTAATCAATCGTAAAAATTTAGAAGCGCTTATTAAGGGTGGAGCACTGGACCGTTTCGCAACGCGTTCGCAATTATTGGGGAATTTAGATCAAATCATTACCTTCCAAAAGCAAGCACGTAAAGAAAAGAATCAAAATCAATTGACAATGTTCGACATGGGTTCTGAAATTGCTGCAGACTCACTTCGCTTACAAGAAATGCCAGAACTCTCACAGAGTGAGATTTTGAATTATGAACGTGAAATGTTGGGGATTTATATTTCGTCACACCCAACGCGACTGCTTAGTGATGAAATCCGCACGCGCGCGCAAAGTGCGCAAAAATTGCCTGACATGGCAGACGGTTCAATGGTAAAAATGATTGGTGTCATTACCGAAGTAAAGCGCATTCTTACAAAGGCGAAGCAGCAACCAATGGCTTTCATGCGAATTGATGATTGGACGGGTCCATTTGAAGTTGTTGTGTTCCCGAAAATTTACCTTAAGGTACGCGACGATATTCAGCCGAATAAATACGTGGCTGTGATGGGGAAGGCGTCACATCGTGAACATGCGGAAAAACAAGAGGTGAGCGTTTTGGCCGACCAAATGATTTTCTTTACCGAAGAGCAGCTTCCGCTCATTGAACAGATGTTCATGCGTGGTATTTGGTATGAAGACGGACTGCCAAAGAACAATCCACTTTCTATGGAACAGACGGCAGGCGTGGTGATTTCATTACCAGAACAGATTGATCCGGCACTCATTCAGTCTTTGCGCGATGTATTCGCGGCGTCCCCAGGGCGCGAGCCGATCTTTTTGCGCGTAAAGCAGGGGGACTCCATTCGCCGTATTTCAACGGAATATTCGATCGACCCAACCGCTCGCGTGATGCAAAAAATTGCAGATATTGTCGGCGCGGACAAGATTCAAAGAGGTACACTGTAGGAATTTATGTGATTTTGCTATACTGCAAGGTATATGCAAGCATCGCATGCCAAATCAGGCAAGAAACCGACCATACAAAGTTATCATAAGGTGTCATTAGTGTTTGTGGGAGCGTCCCTCCTCCTGCTTATTTTTGTGCTATACCTTTCGGTATCTAAAGCGATCATCGATATTACGCCAAAAGAACAGGTGGTGTCTGTGGAGATTCCAGCAAGCGTTGCGGTGGAAGTAGACGAAGAAAATGAAATGCCAGGATATGTGTTTGAAAAAACAATTACACGTTCACGTACGTTCACATTGCCACAGGAAGATTCGCAGCCCGTGGAGGCAAAGGCTACTGGAACGGTGACGCTTATCAATGAAGGAACGGCTCCACAGGCACTTGTGGGAGACACTCGTTTACTTTCGGAAGAAGGAATTTTGTTCCGTTTAGACGCAACGACTACTGTTCCTGCGGGTGGGCAGGTGGAAGCGCGTGTATCTGCAGATCAGCCAGGAAAGGGCGGGGAAGTTGGAGCAACACAGTTTACGATTCCAGGGTTAAATGAAGCAAAACAAAAACTTGTGTATGCGGTGAGTGTTGATTCCATGACGGGAGGTGTTCGTTATGTGCGCCCACTTCGCCAGACCGATATTGATGGTGCAATCGAGGAAATGAAAAAGCAATTAGCGGAAGAGGTGAAGACAGAATGGACAGGTACATATAACGTAGAGGCTTTTGATGGATTTTCAGCCGAGAGTACGCTTGTGAGTTCAAGGTCTGATGTTCCACTTGAGACGGAAACAGGCGTATTTACACTGACGGTTGAGATGAAATTGCGCGCCATTGCCTATGCACAATCTTCACTCAAAGAAATTGCAGAAGCGAAATTGCTTGAAGTATTGGATCAAGGGGAGCGCATCGGTCGCGTGAATTATGACGCCACCCAGATTGCAATTACAACGGTTGATACGAATCGTGGGGAAGCAGAGATTGTGATCAAGCTTGATGGAACGGCGGTGATTGATACGACGCATCCAACGCTTGTGCCCGACCAATTTGTGAATAAATCAGCAAATGACGTAGAGGCGACGGTGAAGGAGAATGAGCTTGTGGAAGATGTAGAAGTTCGCTTTATACCCGCATGGTTGAAGCGTATGCCAACATTGCCGGATCATATTGAAGTGCGCGTACGCGATATTGAGAAAAAGTAGCTGAAATTAGCCAGTAAAACACGCTTTTGTCTTGACAAAAGCGTGTTTTTGTGTTATATTGGCCCACCGCAATTCCTGCGGAACTCTGGTATTAGGCCGGTTTGGGTCTAGTCCCCAAAGGAGTCCCATGAAGCTCATTGATTTTGTGGTGTGGTTCGTGAAGTGGTACGTGTTGCCGGGTGCGTTCGGCCTGGCCATTTACCATGCGCTTCCCGACGTGATGAACGTCGTGTCCGCCTGGAAGATGGAGCATGGTCGATCATCGCTTGGTCCGGCGCTGGGCCAGTGCGTTAGCTACCTTCGCACCCCGGTCGAGTGCAGCGATCCGAACGTGTTCATGCCCAATATCTTCCGCTGGCTCGTGACCGCAGCGTGCATGTTTGCGCTCATGCTCGTGATGCCTCCCGACAGCGAGGAGGATGAGGGCAAAGAGCAGGGTGCTACCCCCTTCAAGACCCAGTAGTTCTTTCACTGCCATTACGGGCCAATAGAAAAATACGTAATAAAAGGTTCAAGATGAAGTTCGTAAGTACCATCGTTCTGGTGGCCTTCACAGCTCTCGCCACCGCACCGGCGTTTGCTGGGAGTGTTCCCAAGTGGCAGCTCGAAGAGGACCTCGCAGAGGCGAAGGCTCATATGAGTTCGCTGGAGGGCCGCATCGAGTTCCTCGAGTCTGCACTGGACTCCGAGACCTCGGCACGTGTCGAAGCTGAGCAGGAAGCTGCCAAGCAGAAGGCTCGCGCTGACATGGCAGAGCGCAAGCTCGCCGCGATCGAAGCGGCCAAGGTGGCCGAGCCTGAGGTGCCCGAGGTCGACCCCGACATCGCGTTTGCGGCGTCGTTTGGCCTCGATCTGGCGCACATGAGCCCGGCCCAGAAGATCTGGTTCGCGTTGTACAAGAAGCATCGGCACGAGTGCTTCTCGAAGTACGCCTACGCGGGCCTCAGTCCGCTTGGCAAGCAGGCCTGCTACGAGGCCGAAGACCAGATGCGTCTGCAGCTGATCTCGGTTCCAACCAAGTAGCCGCTGGACCTGGTTCCACGTGCCCCCGTACACAAACAACTTCGTAGTTGCCTGTGTAGCGGGGGTTGTTTGTTTTCAAGGAATATGATAAAAACTCTTCTCGCACAATCATGTGTGAGACGAGGTGCACTTTGAGTGATGACAAGATTGATTTCGAAGTTGAGCCCAGGCCGGCGCACGAGGTGGCACTCGATCGCTTGAACTACTGGGTGAAGAATGGACTCCCGACCCAGGGGGAGGAGCTGATCGTACGAGAGCTCATGGACCGCGTGGTGGGAGTGAAGATTCCTACGCCGGACCTTAACCTCGTCGCACGGCTCGCGTTCGTCGAGGCTCTCAAGGAGCTCCGTGGGGTGTGTCGCAACTTCACCTCTCGAGGCCTAGTCCGGCGTACAATCGACTGGCTCATTCGTACCCATCATCTGCCCGAGAGTGTGCGGCCCCAGTACCCGGTTGTCGCATTGCTCGAGAAGCTGGTGAGCATGCGGGGGCGATTGGGGGACAGGCGTCTTGATCTCGGCCATTGGGAGGAGCGCTACCGTGACGGCACGTCGCGCAGCAGCTTGTATCTCGAGGCGGACGGCCTCAAGACCCATAGCTGGTCGGTTCCGCACAATGAGATGGGTTCTCGCGGTCTCACGCAAGACGCTGTCGTGAACATGGAGCTGGTCGAGCGGTACCAAGTGACCGTGGAGACTGTGCAGGCACACATCGATCAGACCTGGGCATTGCCCGGAGACGATGATGCTACGCTTCATTTGCGGGACCCAGAGGGGGAGGCTGATCCGATCGTCTGACTCGCGCTGCCGCCTTTAAAAGGGCGGCACTTTTATTTGCCTTCTCTTTGTGCGCATGTTAGCATTCTTGTATCGCAATGATCGGACTACCAACCCAGGAGTGATCGGCTCGCCCTACCGTAACAGGGCATAATTGAGTGGCTCGCCGCGCAGTTCACAATGCGGCTTGCAACTCGGGTGGAATCACCTCGAGTGTCGTAAGGCACGGGGTCCCGAGATTGTTTCTTGTCCGTTTCGGCTATATCGCTGAAATGTTTAAGGAAGAGTCTCGGTTTTTATTTAATCGCCCTTGCGGGCTAAAAACATTCTATGGAACAAGACAAGGTATTCGCTATGCGCCACTCCGCAGCTCATGTGCTCGCGGCGGCGGTAAAACAAATGTACCCAGAAGCTCAATTTGGAGTGGGGCCAGTGATTGAAAACGGGTTTTATTATGATATAAAAACCGCTACGCCGATTTCCGAAGAAGATTTACCACGTATCGAAAAAACCATGCGTGAAATTATCAACAAAAAACACGACATGGTGCGTGAAGAAGTTTCTATTCCTGCAGCAATCGAATTATTTGAAGAGCTCAATCAATCGTTCAAAGTAGAATTACTTGATGCGCTTCGTACAAAAGGAACCACAAAGGTAAGTGAAGAAGAGGCGATGGACATCGATGTAGGTGCGACGGAAGCGACTCTTTATCGTACGGGAGATTTTGTGGATCTTTGCCGTGGACCACACGTAGCGAATACAAAAGAGATCGGAGCATTCAAATTAACCAAAGTCGCTGGAGCATATTGGCGTGGGAATCAAGATAATGCGCAAATGACCCGCGTCTACGGACTTTGTTTTGCAACAAAAGAAGAGCTTGCGGCACATCTCACCATGCTTGAAGAAGCGCGTAAGCGAGACCATCGTAAACTTGGAGCGGAGCTTGGGCTTTTCGTCTTTTCAGATCTTGTAGGTCCAGGATTGCCACTTTGGACACCGCGCGGAACAATGGTGCGCGAAACGCTCAATCAATTTGTGTGGGATTTACGAAAAGCACATGGGTATCAGCGCGTTACGATCCCGCATATTACAAAAAAGGATTTGTATGAAACGTCTGGGCATTGGGCGAAATATGCAGAGGATTTGTTTAAGATTGAAACACGAGACGGTCATTTGTTTGCGATGAAGCCAATGAACTGTCCACACCACGCGCAAATTTACGCAAGTTCTCAGCGTTCATACCGCGAACTTCCAGTTCGTTATGCGGAAACTACCATGGTGTACCGTGACGAACAATCTGGCGAACTTTCTGGGCTTTCTCGTGTGCTTTCAATTACGCAAGACGACGCACATGTGTTCTGTCGTGTTTCACAAGTTCGCCAAGAGGCGGAAATCGTTTGGGATATTATTCAAACATTCTATAATGCATTTGGATTTGAATTGAAACCACGTCTTTCACGCCGCGATCCAGCAAAGGCTGAAAAATACATGGGTGCCGCTGAAGATTGGGACAAGGCCGAAGAAGCGCTTCGAACGATTCTAAATGAAAAGGGTGTGGAGTGGACCGACGGTCTTGGGGAAGCGGCATTTTATGGGCCAAAGATCGACTTTATGGCAAAAGATTCTTTGGGGCGTGTATGGCAGGTGGCAACAATTCAATTGGATTTTAACCAGCCAAAGAATTTTGATCTTACGTGCGTAAACGAACAGGGGGAAAAAGAACCAATCCTCATGATTCACTGTGCGATCATGGGATCTATTGAGCGATTTATGGGTGTGCTTATTGAACACTTGGCTGGTGCATTCCCATTGTGGTTAGCACCAGAACAGGTGCGCTTGGCAACCGTGAGTGACACCTTTACGCCATTTGCAAAAGAATTGGAGAAAAAATTATTAGCGGCTGACATTCGTGTCACGACAGACGATGGTGCGGAAAAAGTGGGGAAGAAAGTGCGTGACGCCGCAATGACAAAAGTACCTTGGACAATTGTAATCGGACAAAAAGAAGTCGAGGGAGGGGACTTGCAGATTACGATTTTTGGAAGTGAAGAAAAGCGCGTGATTGCGCAAAGTGAAATTGTAGAAGAGGTGCGTAAAGCGTCTCAAAAATAAAGCGTGCGAATAAAGGAAAAAGGCAGCCTTAGGCTGCCTTTTTATATTCAGGTTTTTCTTGATCAAGGAGATTTTCGAGCCAGTCTGCCTGTGCATCAAGAACCATTTTTTCTAGTTCAAGTTTTTTATGTTCTGATTCTTGCAGGTCAACGAGCTGATCGTCGAGTGCATCTTCTACCACATCTAGCTTTCCAAGCACTATTTCCAAAAGGGTGTTTGCGTCCTCTCCCTTAGTAAGCTTTTTTTCTAAGTCCAGGATACCGTTTTCGATTGCTACTTGATCGCGTTCGTCTTCATTTATCGCCTCTACTTTTGTCCCAAGTGATTCAACATCATGCATGATTCCACTTTCAGCAAGGGCAAGGGATGCGCGTGTGCTGGTTTCTGGAATGGCGCGTACACCTGCTTCTCGGACGGTGGGTTCAAGGGTCTCGTCTTCCATATCTTCTTCCATTTCTGACGTACGATTTGGGGCTTCGTTTACGGAAGCCTTCATTCCTTCATGGCGTCTGTGACCGCCTTCTAGTGACATATTCATAAGTGTTTGTTACCCTCACAGCGTAGCATATACGCGAACTTGATGTACATATGTCAAAACTCCCTCAAATCATCGTTATTGTAGGTCCGACGGGGTCTGGAAAATCCAGTCTTGGTTTGGAATTGGCGCGTCAATTTGATGGAGAAATCGTTTCGGCAGATTCACGTACGATTTATAAACAGATGAATATTGGGACAGCTAAGCCGCTGCAGGACGTTCAAGGGGAACGTGTGCATGGGTCAATTAAAGAGATGTTCGCACAGCGGGCGTATATGGTAGAAGGAATCGCTCATTGGGGATTTGATTTAGTGAATCCAGACGAGCGATACGATGTGTCGACCTATGCAAAATTTGCACGGGCAAAAATTGAAGACATCGTGAAGCGTGGAAAATTACCAATCATTGTGGGCGGGTCTGGATTATACGTACAAGCTATTTTAGATAATCCAACTTTTTCAGAAGCGAAGCCTAATTTAGAATTACGCGCACAATTGAACGCACTTGGAGTAAAGGAGTTGCAAGAATGGTTGAAAGAAATTGATCCTAAGGCATATGAATTGATCGATATTCAAAATCCGCGCCGATTAGTGCGTGCCATTGAGGTGGTCAAAATAACCGGCAAGCCTTGGTCTTCGCAGCAGCAAAAAGGAAAGCCATACGTAGACGCATTACAGATTGGAATTGAGGTTGATCGAGATCAGCTATATGAACGATTAGATGCCCGAGTAGATAAGATGGTCGCAGAGGGATTGGTGAACGAGGTACGCATGCTTAAAGAAAAGTACGGAAATGAC
>CAYPYH010000032.1:7467-9736 GCA_964415145.1 uncultured Gammaproteobacteria bacterium | reverse complement strand
TATCTTGCCCTTTTCCCTGCCAAATGCTACATTATTCCCAGAGACGTTTGAGGCGATTTGAACACCGCCGAGTCTGGGAAAGAAAACGCACAAGCGCTAGTAGAACCCCACGGAATGCGGCCGTTACACGCAAGAACGAAGCACAAAGTAAGGTGGCACCGCGAAGTGAATTTCGCCCTTACAAACTCATGATGATCTTCATTGTGATTTTGTAAGAGCGAATTTTTTTATGCAAACAACAATCAATCAACTTAAAAACTACGTCGGCCAAGAAGTGACTCTAAAGGGCTGGGCTTATAATTTCCGTTCAAGCGGAAAAATCTTCTTCCTGCAGCTTCGCGATGGATCTGGCTTTGTGCAAGTCGTATTTGCTGCGTCCGAATTGCCAGAGGCAATGTGGGAACAATTAAAGTCGCTCACGCTTGAATCGTCCGTAGAAGTCAGTGGACTTGTGAAGGCAGAACCACGCGCGCAAGGTGGATTTGAATTACAAGGAATCACATTTGCTGCAATTCATTTGAACACCGAAGAATATCCAATCGGTAAAAAAGAACATGGACCAGAGTTCTTATTCGACAATCGTGATCTTTACTTACGTTCACAAACACCTTGGGCGGTGCTTCGCATTCGCGATCGTGTGTTTTTCTCTATCGAACAATTTTTCCACGAAGAAGGATTTATTCGTTTCGACACACCAGTACTTCAACCAACTTCTTGCGAAGATACCACACAACTCTTCTCCGTAGATTACTATGGTGAGCCCATGTACCTTTCGCAGTCAGGTCAGTTATACAGTGAAGCTGGAATCATGGGATTTGGAAAAGTGTACGACTTCGGACCAGTGTTCCGTGCTGAAAAGAGTAAAACGCGACACCACTTAAGCGAACTTTGGATGATGGACGCCGAAATGGCATTCCACGATCAAACCATGAACATGGACGTACAAGAACGCATGGTGAAACGCATTGTGAGCGATGTACTTACAGGTTGCCAAACTGAATTAAAAATCTTAGAACGCGACACCACTCTTTTGCAGCGTCTTGTGGACGAACCATTCGTGCGTAAAACGCATGCGGAGGTAAAGGCAGAATTAGCCGCTGACGGACTCACCGTGGACCCGCTCGACGATATGAGTACTGAAGAAGAAATATTCCTTGGGGACAAATACAAATTACCGGTATTCATTACCGATTATCCAGCGGTCGTGAAGGCCTTTTACATGAAACGATTCACCGACGATCAAGGCGTTTTGCGCGCACGCTGCGCCGATTTAATCGCTCCAGAAGAAGGTCGTGAAATCATTGGAGGAAGTCAGCGTGAAGAAGACTACGAAATGCTCAAAAAAGAAATCATTGACCGCGACTACCCAGTAGACGAATACAATTGGTACTTAAATACCCGTCGCTACGGATCAGTTCAACACAGCGGATTCGGTATCGGGCTTGAACGCACCGTTCGCTGGATCACCGGAGTGCACCATATTCGTGAAACCATTCCATTCGCTCGCATGCTTAATCGTAATCGCCCATAATATGAAAAACAGAACATACGCAACTGAATTAGGGAGCCACCTTGGAGAAGAAGTCACCATGGCTGGTTGGCTTCACAATTTGCGCGACATGAAAAACTTTGGTTTTGCGATTTTGCGCGACCGCACCGGACTTACCCAAGTAGTAATTGAAGCGGAACACCTGGCACAATTACACGGACTTCAACTCGAAACGGTCATCAAAGTAACCGGTATCGTAAAAGAAAAGAAATCAAAAGATCCAAATGCGAAAGAATTTGAAGTGCAGGCTAAAACGATCGTGATTCTTTCGCCTGTGACCGACCCAGTCCCCGTTGAAATCAGCAAGGAGGAAATCAATGCAAACCTAGACACCTTGCTCGATAATCGCGTAGTCACCCTGCGTCACCCTAAACAGCGCGCGATTTTCCGCGTGCAAGCAGCGCTTGTACACGGGTACCGCGCTTACATGGCAAAACAAGGATTCACGGAGATCTTCTTCCCGGTGCTTGCTGGAGCCGCAAGCGAAGGTGGTGCCGAATTCTTCAAAGTGGATTACTACGGACGCGAAGCAACACTCACACAGTCAGCGCAGCTCTACAAGCAAATCACCATGGGTGTATATGAAGGCGTGTACGGCGTTTCATATTCATTCCGCGCAGAAAAGTTTGCAACTTCTCGCCACCTAACCGAATTCAACCAACTGGAGTTTGAAATGGGATTCGTAGACGACATGGAAGAAGTGATGAGTCATGCCGAAGG
>CAYPYH010000032.1:0-7367 GCA_964415145.1 uncultured Gammaproteobacteria bacterium | reverse complement strand
GCTCCATCGAATGCGTCTTCTGTTTCCATCCATGAATCTTCCGTGGTGAAATCGCTACTCATGCTCTGCTGAATTGCGCCATTAATCAACTTCCACTCCGTAAGGAACTCTGCACGGTCTTTAATGACACAGGTAAGTCGTGGCACCACATTTACTATATCCACAAGAAGGTGCGCATACGTTACTTCAATATCTTCAGCTAATTGTGCCTTCTCCTCTGTCGTCATGCCTTCTGGAAGAATTTCATTACTTGCCATCAAATCGATAATTTCATTACCCTTGATCGTTCCCCCGCTGATCTGAATGAGTTCAAAAGAAACATAGTCTTTCTTAATTCCAGATATATACTGTGCGAGAACACGCACGCTACCTGAACTCGTCATGGCGTCCGGAAGCGTTACTGATGGTTCAAATGTAAGCACTGCACGTGTTCGCACATCCGCAGCAATTCCGTCCTCAAAACACTGTGTGCCTTCACACGGAACCCCTTCTCCGCTCACCGACTGATACAATGCAAAACTTTCTGATTCAGAAGCAATGCCGTCGATCACATGAGAAGACGCACCTACCCCGAGCCGAGACATTAAACGATATGCGTCCGCTCCCGTTGCCAAATAGTAACGCCGACCTGTTTCTGGGTGCACATACCATGCCTGTCCAACACCTTCTACTTGCAGTAAAATACGTCCCTTCAAACGATTCACAAGCGCTTGATCCACTTTCATATTCCCCGCCCCCAATGGAGAAAATCCGGCTTCGATTTCTGTACCGTCTTGGTGACCATCAGCGTCCGTGTCTGATTCCCATGGACTTGTACCAAATTCTGATTCATCCGTGTACCCAATACGATCTTCGTCGCCATCACTAAACATCGTTCCCACAGACTGCATAGCCGCACGGATAAAAGGAATATGTTTATCGGTTACAACGAGTTCGCGAATGGTGCTCGAAAGACAAAGCGCATCGGCACCCGTCCAAACAGGTGGTTTTTCATCTTCCGTAAGTACATCATGCGATGCCATTGTTAATGGAACAGGAATACCTACGGCCGCTTTAAACGTCGCTAAACTTTCCGCAAACGAAGTATCACGTGAACTTGGGTCACACTTTGCAAACATGGGCTCCAATTCATTAAACAAATCTTCTGGATTTTGTAGGACCGGGATAAACCCCACTGGAATTTTTTCTAAATCCGCATTTGAGATACCTAATCCATATTCTCGAAGTACTTCATGCGCCACAGCGCCATTTGCCAAAAAGACACGCTGAGACGATACCGGATCCACATACCATGCTTCACCCTTGCGTTCAACATCAAGCAGAATCTTCCCTGATTGTGTAGATATCTTTTCCGCCTGCGCCATTACGGGCCCCGTGAGTATTAAGATCCCCGTAAGAGCAAAAACCGCTTTAATATGTGAGAAAGTCATAATATGCCAATCATAGCAGGAATAAACAGCTTATGCTACCATGGAAGTATCTTAATTATTATCTTTATTTTATGAAGTGCTATTGCTCAATGAAAGATTCAAAAGATGCTGGACTCCTTGCCCTGCGTATTGCTCTTGGTCTTGTTTTCGCAGTTCACGGATACATGAAGCTTACTGGAATCGAAGCAACAACAGGATTCTTTGACATGATCAATGTACCTCTTCCAGGACTCATGGCATGGGTCGTAGCACTCATTGAATTTGTAGGTGGTCTTATGATGATTCTGGGTGTATACGCAAAAACAGCCGGAGCTCTTACCGCATTTGTTATGGTAATGGCACTTCTCACGGTACACCTTGGAAAACCTTGGGCAGGAGCTGAACTTGCCATCCTTGCTCTTGGTGGAAGCATCGCTATTGCGACCAATGGTGCCGGAAAGTGGCGCCTTCTCAAAAAGAGCGAATGCGCATGTGGTTCTTGCGGAATGTGTGATTCTAGCGAAAAGCACTCGCATTAATCAAAATAAATAGAAGACCGCTCCTCAAGGGGCGGTTTTTTCGTTTTTGTGCTAAGATAGCCCCACTTATGAAGGCATTAGAAATTAGCAATCTCAAGAAATCTTACAAAAATAAGGAGGTTTTACATGGCATCTCTCTCACCATTGAAAAAGGTGAATTCTTTGGCCTTCTTGGTCAAAACGGTGCCGGAAAGTCCACGGCTATTAACTGTATCACGGGAATCTGCACAATTACCTCGGGAAGCATTACCGTGCTAGGACATGATGTCGTAACCGACTACCAGGCCGCACGCGCACAAATTGGCCTGGCCCCACAAGAATTCAATGCTGACATTTTTGCATCTGTCGAAAATATCTTGGACTTTATGGGTGGCTACTTTGGTATGCCAAAAGCAGCGCGCCAAGCACGCATTGAAGAATTACTTACCGAATTTAGCCTTCAAGACCACCGCAAAAAATCATTCCGCGAATTGTCTGGCGGTCTTAAGCGTCGACTCATTTTAGCGCGCGCCATGATGCATGATCCAAATATTCTAATCTTGGACGAACCTACCGCTGGAGTCGATGTAGAGCAACGTTATCAGCTTTGGGAGCTCCTTCAAAAACTGCATGCGGGCGGAAAAACGATCATTCTTACGTCACACTATATTGAGGAAGTAGAACGCCTTACGTCACGCGTTGCGATTTTGCACCAAGGTACAATTCAGCACTCAATCGACAAAGCCGACTATCGTGCAAATGGCGATTCACTCGAAGCAACTTATTTACGCCTCACTAAATAGTATGAATTGGACTAGACTTTCAACCGTGACCATGCGCGAAACGAAACGGTTTTTCCGCATCCCTGTACAAACGCTCGCGTCACCATGGATTTCCGCTCTCATGTATATTTTCATTTTCGGATACGTGATTGGTCAACGTATCACCCTTTTTGAAGGCATTTCATACATTGATTTCGTACTCCCGGGTATTGTGATGATGAACGTAATTGGTGCCGCCTTTGGACAAACCTCCTCTTCGCTCTATTTCCAACGTTGGACACGCAATATCGAAGAAATGCTTGCGTCCCCCCTCTCATATAGCGAAATGGTATTAGGATATTTGATCGGGGCCGTGATTCGTGCACTCTTTGTAGGGGCAGGTATCTATATCATTGCCCTGTTCTTTACTACAGCCACCATCGCACACTTAGGACTCTTCCTCTTTTATCTTCTCATCACCTCTATCATATTCGCGCTTCTTGGGCTCTATGTGGGACTTTGGGCTGAGAAGTTCGAACACCTTGGTGTACTTCAAACATTCGTGATTACTCCTCTTACTTACCTTGGGGGTGTTTTCAGCAGCATCCATATGCTTCCGCATGCCGCCCAGGTATTTACACGCTTCAATCCGTTCTTCTATATTGTGGACGGTATGCGCTATTCCATGATTGATTACCACGAAAGCCCGCTTGTAGGTGGGGCTATTGGACTTACTGTTGGGGCGCTTATTATGTTCATTGGTATCATGGTTCTGTTCAAACGTGGCTGGAGATTGCGAAACTGATATACTAGTCGCATATGGCAGAGAAAACCAGTTCCGTACAAGAATTATTAGAAGAAGTGCGTGCGATTCGTGACGCCGTTGATACAATCGAAAAGCGCAGCATCTACATGCGGCCCGATGGCGTACTTAAATCCGCAGGCAAGCAATTTGCCGCTGGAATATTCAAAGCCGCGGGCGTGCTCGTGGGTGGAGCATTACTCCTTGGGCTACTAGGGTTCATCGCTCAACGCACACTGTCTTCAGACAAGGTGCAGGAATATATTGGAAAAAGTATTGAAACGGCAGTTACCAATTCGATCAATAAAAAACTCGAAGCATTGCCATTTCGCTAAAGCCAGCCCGTAAGGGCTGGCTTTATTTTACGGTCAAATGAATTTTTCCGTCCCGTGTCTCATGCACAAATGCTAACTGTTCTTTTTTCGTCACCAACTTTGCCCTTAGTATTTCTTGATGTGCTGCGAGTTCGAAAGATCCCACACCACTCATTTTAAGTACAATAGGGTATATTCCTGCGCCCATCAACTGACGACGTGCTTCGTCTTCACTCTCGCAACATACAAAGATAGGAACATGCGGACGATACACACCAGCCTTGCGAGCCAGCTCTGGATTACTGGTAGACACGACAATACCCGCAATCGTTCCCGATACCGCCAATCTATGCAGTGTCTGCGCAAAAATTGCACGCGTGTCTTCGATATAGCGATCAGGGATTTGGTCATCTAAATAAGAAGCCTCCGTTTCGCGCACCACGCGGTCCATGGTCTGTACGGCCGAAAGCGGATGTTCTCCGCTCGCCGTTTCGGCCGATAACATAACCGCGTCTGCATGATCAATAACTGCATTCGCAATATCACTCACCTCAGCGCGCGTTGGACGCACATTTTTAATCATTGATTCCAACATGTGCGTTGCCACAATTACCGGTTTTCCCGCAATGCGACACATTTCCACAAGTTCTTTTTGGATCATGGGCACTTCTTCAAATGGAATTTCTACGCCCAAGTCCCCACGCGCAACCATAATACAATCAACAAGCGGAAGAATGTCGATGAAATTTTCGATCGCCTCTTTACGTTCAATTTTCGCCACAATGCGCGGCATTGGCATGCGGTACTTTTTAGCCGTACGCGCAATAATATCGCGAATATGCTTCACTTCCGTAGGATTTTCAACAAAGGAAAGTGCAACATAATCCACCCCCTGTTGAATCCCAAAAATTAAATCTTCGTGGTCTTTTTGTGTAAACGCAGAGCCAGAGACATGAGAATCAGGGAAATTCACCCCCTTATGTGATGTTAACTCACCCCCCTGAACCACACGCGCAAGCACACGCTTTCCGCTCTTGCCCGTTACTAATAATTCAATAAAACCGTCATTCATTAAAATGCGGTCACCTTTTTTAACATCTTTTACAAGCGTTGCGTGCGTAATCGGAAGCTCCCCTTTTAATCCCTTCAAACCTGCGACAAGAGTAATTTTTTCTCCGTCCACCAATACCATTGGATCAATATCTCCCACGCGAATTTTAGGTCCCTGAAGATCTTGCAAGATACCAATACGTTTTCCTGTACGGCGAGACGCTGCGCGCACATGTGAAATATAGTCCCCATGGTTTTCGTGAGTACCATGAGAAAAATTAAGACGTACAATACTAAGCCCTGCTGTAATCATGCGGGTAAGTAAAGCCACCGATCCAGAAGCGGGACCAATGGTTGCCAAAATGCGCGTGCGACGAAAGTCGTGCATGGGTCTATTATATCATAAAACGCCCGTAGGGGCGTTTTATGCGCGCTTCGTTCTCCGCTTACGCGAAAGCTTTTCCAATTCTTTTTCGAACATTTGTAAATCCTCGAATGAGTAGTACACGGAGGCGAATCGAACATAGGCTACTTTGTCGAATTTCTTCAAATGACTCATAACAATTTCGCCTACCGCTTCACTCGTTATCTCTCCATTGCGTGTACGCTGAATTTCGCGTTCAATCCCCTGTATGAGTCGGCGAAAATCCTCTTCTGTATACGACCGCTTTTGCAAAGATCTCTTTAAACCATCCACTATTTTCGCCCGGTGATACTGTTCACGACGCCCATCGCGCTTTACGATCATGACGTCTAACATTTCCATTTCTTCTGAAGTAGAAAAACGGTACCCACATCCTTCTACCTCACATTCGCGACGACGGCGCACCGAAGAACCGTCATTTGAAAGACGCGAATCCACTACCCGCGTTGATTCATGATTACACACGGGACAAAACATATTACATCATTTTACGACGAATAAAGGCCGGAATTCCCAAGTCATCGTCCTTTTCTTCCTCCTTTTTAATCTCTTCCTTACGACGCACGGGCGGACGCTCTTCGATATCGTCTTCGGTGATAGGGGCAGTTGCACGTACAGGACGCGCGAATACAGAAGGTTCTTCTGGTTCCGTAATGCGGCGACGCTCAAATGGTGAAGTCTCCTCATTTGGACGTGGCGCTGGTCGCGTACGAATTTCGTCACGCTTTGCGTTCATATTCCAACTTGACTGTGGAGCTACTTCCATATCACCCGCCAAACTTGGTGACTTACGACGTTCGCGATTATCAAATCCAGTCGCTACTACTGTAATGCGTACTTCGTCTTTCAAATTTTCATCAATATGCGCTCCAAAAATAACCTTCGCGTCGTCGTCCGCTGACCCTGTGATAATTTTCGCCGCTTCCGCCACTTCGTACATAGCCAAGTCGGGACTTCCTGTTACGGTGAACAAAATACCTTTTGCGCCATCGATTGAAAGCTCCAAAAGAGGACTCGCAATTGCTTGCTTTGCCGCGTCTACTGCACGATTTTCACCCGATGCACTTCCAATTCCCATAAGTGCGGATCCTGCATTTTCCATAATCGCCTTCACGTCCGCAAAGTCCACATTGATCATACCTGGCAAGGTAATGATGTCCGCGATTCCCTGCACACCTTGGCGCAGCACGTCGTCCACGATCTTAAAGGCGTCTACAAGCGACGTTTTTTTGTCGATAATTTGAAGCACGCGGTCATTTGGAATAGTAATGATGGTATCCACGTATTCAGAAAGTGCTGCAAAAGAATCGTCTGCAATACGTTTACGCTGCGCTCCTTCGAAAGAGAATGGCTTGGTCACCACAGCAACCGTAAGAGCACCCGCTTCCTTAGCTATTTTAGCGATTTCGGGAAGTGCTCCACTACCCGTTCCACCCCCAAGACCACCGGTCAAGAAAACCATGTCGGCCCCGTTAATAGCGCTACGAACTTCATTAGCGTTTTCTTCAGCTGCACGACGTCCCATATCAGGATTCATTCCAGCCCCAAGACCGCGCGTAACTGTTTTTCCAATAGCAATTTTAAGTGCTGCAGGATTCGCGTGAAGCGCCTGAACGTCAGTGTTAATAGCTACGAATTCTACCCCTTGAACCTTTCCAGCGATCATGCGAGACACGGCGGACCCACCTCCTCCTCCAACTCCAAATACTTTAATTTTTGCTGAGGTCTCGATGTGCGGTTTAACTTCTCCCATAGCATTGCTTTGATCAAAAAATGTGTTCAAACACCCTTAAAATGAGGCAAAGTGTTACTCATAGGGTAGCACGCTGCAAAGGAAAAGACAAAGAAATCATCCCCACCTAGGGGATGATTTTCTTAATGAGTTTTGTGACTCGATCCAGTGCCGGCTTGAGTGACGAGAAATTGAAGCTGAATTTAGACCCCCCTGTTCCGCGAACAGTGTACCCCCAGGCAACAAGTCCGATTGCGGTGGCATACCCGATGTCGTGTACTTCGTCGATTGCGCTTGAAATACGATCAGGAATTCCTAGTGCGACCGGCAAGCGCAATACCTTTTTTGCTACTTCAG
>CAYPYH010000031.1:0-9862 GCA_964415145.1 uncultured Gammaproteobacteria bacterium | reverse complement strand
TTTCTTCCGAAAGCGCCATGTCATTTCCTGGCGTTCCACCGATCAAAAGAGAAAGGCGCGTTGCGTCTGCTCCGTACAAATCGATCATATCGAGCGGATTGATAATATTTCCAAGCGACTTCGACATTTTGCGCCCTTGTTCGTCACGCACAAGTCCGTGCAAATATACTTTTTTAAAAGGCACCTCTCCGACTAAATAGGTAGACATTAAGACCATGCGCGCAACCCAAAAGAACAAAATGTCATACCCAGTTTCAAGCACTGACGTTGGATGAAAGTTCTTAAAGTCTTCTGTTTCTTCGGGCCACCCGAGTGTTGAGAATGTCCAAAGCCCCGAGCTGAACCATGTGTCGAGCGAGTCTGGATCTTGCTCGAATAAATCACTGCCACACGAACATGCTGTTTCCCCAATATCAAGCGAAACGATTTCCGCATTTTTAATAGAGCGTCGCGCAACGGCCACTTCTGGCGAGAGCTTACGAATATGCTTCACGAGCATGCGAATAGATCCACCATGACTTACAATCACCACATTCTTACCCGTAATTTCTTTGCGGTGATGTTCATACGCTTCTGCGACACGTTTTTCAACATCGAGTAATTGCTCTGCATCGCCCACGGGTTCATAACTCAAAATAGGTCCGTGCTTTTTATGGACTTCTTCATAAGACATTCCCACAAGTGATGCATAATCGCGTTCACGGAATCGTTCGTCGTATTCCACGGGCGCCCCTGTCGCCTCGGCAATAATCGCGGCCGTTTCTTTGCAACGCCCCATGTCCGAACTCACAATAAGTCCAATATCCATGGATTTTAATTGCTCTGCCGATTTATGCACCTGCGCGCGACCTGTTTCGTTCAAGTCCGCATTTCCTCCCTGGGTGATCTTATTCTTATTAAAATCTGTTTCCCCGTGGCGAACCAAAAACCATTTATTCTTCACCTTCAAATTAACGTGAGGCTTATTACATGCCAAGCAATACCAAACCGGTACCTGATGACCAAACCAAATCTGACGACTAATGTTCCAGTCGCGCAAATTATCAATCCAATGGAAATACGTTTTCTCGAATCGTTCTGGAACAATTTCGATTTGCTCGCTGCGCACCACGTGTTGCATCACTTCTTTCAAAGTCACTTTGCGCCAACGCGGCAAACCTGTGATTTTTGCACGCTTTGAATTCTTCAGCCAAAACGCTTTGTTCACATTTATAAACCACTGTTCTTTTGGTAATGGCTCAATTGCTCCTCCTGTACGTTCCGCCACAGACAAATTCTGTACTGTATCTTCTTCTTTCTCCAAAAGTCCTTGTTCTTTAATCCATTCAACAATCAGCTTGCGCGCTTCGAGTGTGGTTTTTCCGGCCACCAATGGTCCGGCCTCTGTACGCATGCGACCATCTTCGCCAATCACTTGAATCATTGGAACGCTCGCGCGCTGGGCCATGTCGGCGTCAATCGCGCTATGCGCAGGCGTCACGCCCAGCGCCCCGGTACCAAAATTCATATCTACCGCATCGTCCGCAATCACACGAATAGTCAAATCCGCTCCCGCAAAGTGCACTTTGAATTCTTTTCCGATAAACTTCTTGTAACGATCGTCTTTTGGATTTACCGCTACTGCCGTGTCCCCTACTTTCGTTTCAGGGCGCGTGGTTGCAATTGTAATCGGAAAATCAGCTGCATATTTAAACGTATACAACTTCGCTTGTACCTCCTTGTGATTCACTTCGTCATCCGAAACAGAAGTCTGACCAACCGGGTCCCAATTAATCACGCGGTACCCGCGGTAAATGAGTCCGTCATTGTACATGCGCTCAAAGGCAACCTTTACGGCCGCATTGCGGGCGTCGTCCAGGGTATAGGCTTCGCGACTCCAGTCCACCGACGCCCCCATTTTCTTTACTTGGTTCACAATCGTGTCATGCGAGTCTTGCGCAAAAGCCTTTACGCGACCTAAGAATGCTTCGCGACCCAAATCGTGCCGTGTAAGCTTCTCGTTCTCCATCAAAAGCTTTTCTACTTTTGATTCTGTGGCAATCGCTGCATGGTCGGTCCCAGGAATCCAAACGGTGCGCTTGCCAGACATTCGGGCATAGCGAACCATAACGTCTTCAATCGCCAGCATAGACGCATGCCCCATATGTAAAGTCCCCGTCACATTAGGTGGCGGCAATACAATCGAGAATGATTCACTCTTTTGCGTGACTAATGGCGACTTTTCTGGCGCAAAAACACCTGCATCCATCCAAATCTTGTAAATACCATCCTCTACATCCTTTGCGGAATATGCCTTTTCCATTGAAATATCGTCAGCCATAGATACAAGAATACTAGCGGAATTGAAGGGATTTAGCAATAAAAAGGAGCCGCTACGTATGCGACTCAACAATGCCATGTGAACCAACTCAGCTACGCCTCTCTCCTACATCGAGCGAGAAGTTCATGCCCTTCGTAACCCGATACCCTCGACACTCTAGCTTACATTCCTCTTCTTGGGTCAGACTGGCGACGACGATGAAGCCGTGCAGTTCATTCGTCTTCACGTGCCGATCGCCAAACTCCTTTGCGAGTGAACTCAAGTCTGAACCGTAAATCTTGATCTGCCACGCCACGAAGCACCTCCAAAATGGTCTATACAAAACTAGCAAGCGCTGTGAAAATGGTCAATAAGAAGAGCCCGGACAGATGTCCGGGCTTACGATGGGACCCGCGGTCTCACCTGGTTTTGGGACGGCGCTCGCGCCGCTGACCGCGACCATGAAATGGATCGCGCATAGGCGGAGGTCCAAACCCCGACTCCTCGCGCCCGACACGCTCCTCCTCCATGAACACGCTTAGGTCCACCGCCTGTTCGACATCCCCTGAAATCCCCATGTGCACAAGGGGTTCTTGGGGCATACGCAGCAATGGCGCCTCGACGAGACCGGCCAGCAGATCCCTATCAAACGGGACCTCCAGAGGCCTCATGCGCTCCATGAACCGGGACAGATCCAGCTCGGGTGCCATCAGTAGATCCGGCAACTCCAGCAGTTCTGCCGCACGGTCTCTTTGCGCATCTACACGCACCCCTAGATCACCGATCACCATCACAGCCTCGACACCATCAAGATGCCTGAGCCGCTCCAGCAAACCGACTCTCGACGGATCCAGCGTAACCACTAGCAACTGCAGTCTCAATGTACACGCCCCAAGGGTTGATACAAGGTCGTATCTACCATAAAAATGCCTTTTTGTCAATATAAATGCCCAATACTGACCCCAATCCTTGACGCATCCATCTTTCCTCGCTAAACTGACCTATCACCTCTTCTGTATGTCGGGTGTTCTTTATTCACATTTATCTGGGGGTTCATGTCTCAAGCTCTACACGAACAATTCATTCATGCCCTTGAACGGTCACTAGCGCCAGTGATTGTTCTTCGACATGACGCCAGTTTGGACGATTTTGCGTCTGCTATTTCAGTACGTGCGCTCATTGCGCGCATGCAAAAGAATGCCGATATCGTTTCCACTGGTGGTGCAATGCCTAAAGCTCTCGCATTTTTGAAATGCGATGGTGAAATTTGTGGAACACTGCCGCAACTACGCCGTACTATTATTCGCCTAAAAACCGACAAAGCTCCCTTACACGAAGTCACTCACACAGAGCAAAATGGCACGCTCCAAATCCATCTCACACCAAAAAGTGGGTTATGGAAAAAAGAAGATTTTGAAATCGACACCGAAGGATACCGCTACGATTTAATTATTGCGATCGGGGCGCGCGACCTAAACGCTATTGGACCCCTTTTTGACGAATACGCAGATTTTTTCCATGACACACCAATTATCAACATCGACCACTCGCCCGAGAATGAACATTACGGGCAAATAAACCTTGTTGATATTAACTCTACTTCTTGTGCCGAAGTCTGCTATGAACTTTTTGATCGTACTGACAGTTCCGCAATCGACGAAGCAATGGCGACTGCGCTTTTAACCGGAATGATTCACAAAACAAAAAGCTTCCGCTCACCCCAGGTAACACCAAAAACATTGCGCGTTGCCGGACAACTTGTTGCAAAAGGTGCAAAGCGTGAAGAAATCGTACAGCAACTTTATAAAACGAAATCCGTGGCAGCCCTTCGTCTTTGGGGTCGTGCACTTTCACGCTTGAAGTCGAATACGCAGCAGCACTTAATTTGGACCATGCTTACCAAGCAAGACTTTACGGCCACTGAAGCGACACCAGAAGACTTGCACAGCATCGTTGACGACATCTTGTCTTCAACACCAGAATCTCAAGTGGTTGTCATTCTTTTTGAACGCGGAATTGGCGTGGAAGCCTTTGTTTATGCCGAACGTCCACACGACGCACTAACACTTGTGTCTGGATTCCCTTCGTCAGGAACACGTGAACAATCTCATGTTCATTTAAGCGAGGACGATATTGTTCGCGCCGAAGCGCAGCTGATTACACACATTGAACACAAACTTTCTACACCCGCGATGCCCCTATAATGTGTTACAATAAGAGCATGCTCAGCATGCTTTCACTGTACGCAAGCACATCCATTTCACCAGAAGCACGTCTGCAATCCTTTGTTGCACAAGAAAAACGCCTCACATGGGTGTCTTTATTTTTGACAGCATTTCCTGACGCATTTATTTATTTAGTAGGCGGAACAACGCGCGATGCTTTGCGCGGTGAACACCCAAACGACGTTGATCTTGTTATTCGCGGAGTAAAACCAGACCTCCTTGAAACATGGCTCTTAAAACAAGGGGCCGCCGAATTTGTAGGACGTTTTGGTACATTTAAATTCATTCCGCACGGATGTGGGGGGATGGATCCAATCGACATCGCCCTTCCCCGTACCGAACATATTGGCGACAGCGTACACGCAAGCGGACGTCGAGACATGGAAGTAAAGTTCAATCATAATTTGGCGATTGAAGAAGACTTGGGGCGCCGTGACTTTACGGTAAATGCGATTGCCTACGATATTCGCACCGGTCGCATTGTGGACCCTTTCTTAGGGCTAAAAGACCTAAATGATCAAATCATTAACGCAGTATTAGTCCCCTCGGACCGATTCTACGAAGATGCAACTCGCATTTTACGAGGACTTCGTCTAGCATCACAATTGCATTTTAGTATTGAAGAGCAAACCTGGCGCGCCATGCAGGCCAGCATTCATTTGATCAACAAGACCGCCACAACAGAGGAAGGTCAGTTTGTCTTTTCTGTGGCACGTGAGGCCGTAGGACGCGAATTTTTACTCGGCCTCACGCGCCACCCCGTGCACACCCTTCGCCTATGGGCCGAAAGTGGCGCTCTTTCATTATTCCTCCCTCAGCTTGCCCCGCTCGAAACTGAACACCTCGCCAACTTCGCGCTTCTGCACGATACCGAAACGCTCCTTCATCTCCTTCACAAAGCCTCGCTTCTTGAAACTGTTCACCTCAAACATGTTTCGCCTACCGCACTCATTGCGGGTCTTTTGGCACACTTAGACGACAATGGTCATTCGGCACAGCAGATTTGTATCAAATGGCACTTTCACCAATTTCCTAAAGACCATCGTGCATATGTAAACTGCGAAGGCGTGTATTGGCTTTTGAACCATCTCCATATTCTCGAAGAAACGGACCCAGCAACCATGCGCCCCTCTCAATTTGAATCTCTCTTCGTAAACCACCGCGGTGCAGAACTGCTCGCACTCATGCAAGCATATTACGCCTCTTTGTCCACGCACCACATTGCACGCGAACGGGTTATTGTTGCAAAGCGCATTCGCAATAAAATGCTCGATCTTTTTACCGAAGCAAGTAAAGGTCATACCCTTCCCCGTCTTTTATGTGGGGAAGATTTTAAAGCACTCGATATTAAAGAGGGCCCACGCTTCCGTGAACTCTTTGACCTACTGCGCGACCAACAACTTACAGGCGCAATCACTACCAAAGAAGCGGCAATTCAGTTCATTAAAAAACAAATATAAAAAGAGGTACTTGCAACATAATGTAAGTACCCACGTAGACAAAATCCCATGTCACTGAATCCGATCCACGGAAATCACACCTTCCATGCGCTTCAAAACCGCAACAGCGTCCGCCGTAATGCGTGCCCCCATACGCGCCGGATGTGAACCTCCCTTCCCGGCCGCAAAGGAGTCAATGACTCCATCACCACTAAGAACAACGCTTCGAACGCGCGCCGCCCAATCAAACCGGAATGTGATCCGAAAGTCGCTCAGCGCGCCACCTTCTGGCTGTGCCTTCACCATGGGACACCTCCACTGCAAATATAGCAGCATTTATTCGCTTTGCGTAGCGATGTTTAATACAACTCTTTTTTGAGAAATGGAACAAGCGCTAAAATAATCATGTGCACATAGTATTCCGTACGATCCATCGCACCGTTCGTGAGCACACTTACCACCCCACTCTTTGTCCCAATGCTCTCTGTGTGAAACATTTGATCAGCTGCGTCTGACAATTCCACCTGTCCCTCAAGAACCAAAGCCGCAACCTTAGGTGGAAGTAAAAATGGGCCATTACTTGAATGTGACTCGCGCCCATCAGTATCTAAAATGGAAACCCACGCTTTTGCATATAAATCCTTACCACTCTGCTCAACTCCGCCTTCAAGACCAATATAAAAATCCGCATCAGGAACCTGCGCTCGCGCATTTTGTGCTCGATTACGTGCACCCTGCAGCGTCTCCTCAGGACCAAATGGCTGGTCTGGCACACCTGACTCCGTCTTCACCCCTTCAAATACAAATTCCCCTACACCAAAAGCACGTTCAAATCCGCGCTTCGTTGCTTCGATTTTCACCGGATTTTGAGAGGCCACAACCACTTTTCTCATAGTGAATTTATTGTACCAATTAAAAGTACGCTCCGTCGACCAGGAGCCGGTCAGTGAAGCGTAGATGCGTGAGGAGCCAAATCCACAAGAAGCGCGAGAGAGGTGGAAACCAAGAACCCATAGAGCGTAACCCAGGTCACAAAGAGGTACTCCTTACCGAAGTACTGATTGTAAACGAACCCGGCAATGCACACCGGAATCAGGTAGAACCACCCGTCCCCCACGTATTGCACGAGGTGCATGGACACATTGTCTGGGTAGAAGGCCATGCATTCGAAGAATCCCACCATGGACATCCATCCAAACACACACATGGTCACGAAAATTCGCCAGGCACGGCGGTCTTCGAACATGGCGATCACGGGCGTCTTGGCAAACAAGAACATGCATCCCGTGGAGAGCGCCAACCACAGTACGCTACACGAAGCGAACAACTCCATTCGGACACCTCCCAATTAGTACCTCTCTTTGATCTACTAAAAATCTTGTGAATTGTCAATCCGTCCTACAAACAAAAATCCCTCCTTTACGGAGAGATGTTTGATGGTGGACGTACGTGGATTCGAACCACGGACCTTCACAATGTCGATGTGACGCTCTAACCAACTGAGCTATACGTCCTTATGGGGCGCACCTTACACTTCCTTATAGTAATATTCAAGATTCGCGTCGCTCCCTTCTGGGTCGTCGTCCATCCATGACTGATTAAATGATCTCGATACATATAGTGCGAACATTCCCAATCCCCCAAGCAAGAAAAACCAAGCAATCGCCATAAGGCCAAAAGAAATTGATCCACATCCAATCACACTAGAAATACGCTCCACAAATCCATCCGCCTGCGCCAAACATGCACTGATTTGCTTCTCACCAAGCATCGCGCCAGTATAACTTGCTCCAACCGCACTTACCAAAGCTGATAAGGTAAAAAGACAACCAAACCGAGCTTTATGAATATTCATGTGACGGATATACCACACGGATGCAAGTAGCGCTCCACCCAAAATCCAATAGAGGAGAAACAAAATAGATGAAATAAGAACCAGACTAAACACCATATTGATTGATTACGCGTAGTGATGCGATACCCGTAAACAAAGCAAATAGCGCCACAATCAATAAAATGAGTGCCATTAGGCGATCATTTGTTGAATTTTCACGCATTCCTTTGAGGAAGAAAAATCCCGAACAAAGGAATAAGAGTACCGCGAGAAAAACCATAGTAGGGGCATTATAGCGTTTTTACGCTTTTTTTGCAATCAAAATACAAAAGCCTCGGCTTTCCCCGAGACTTCCATATGGTGGGTCTGGATGGACTCGAACCATCGGCCACAGAGGTATAAGCTCTGCGCTCTAACCAACTGAGCTACAGACCCGTGGCGCTATCTTAACGTCATTTTAAAGAATCGGCAACGCGCGCAATCACACCCTTGTAATCCATTCGCTCAAAGTCGGTCGTATCTACTTCAATAAACCCTCCGTCAACATCTAACTTATAGAGCTCTGGGGCAAGACCCTCCTTATCTACCCACGTCGTCCAAACATCATCTTTATGCCCCCTGTGGCGTTCTCCCGACTCCCAGCGCTTTACGCAACGCTCAAAAGCGGTGTCATTTGAAACGCAACACCATATCTGCACAAGACTCGCTCCCGTTTCTTGCAATAATGCCTCCACTTCCCCTTCGGATATTCCTTTCTTAAAATTACTCTCAATAATGCAAGAAATACCATTCTTAAGGCATTCGCGCGCTTCATCGAACAAGACAGGGTAACATGCCGCCCCCAGCACCTTAGACAAAGACTGATCAAATTCAGGCAAAGCGTCGAAAAGTGATTCTTTAATTCTATCTTTGTAAAACAAAGGTAAATGCAATTCCCCAGCCAAACGCTTTGCAAGCGTGGTTTTTCCACTTCCTGGAGCGCCTGTAATAAGAATGAGTGTCACCATATCATGCGAATTCTTTATGCTGCAACTATTTGATTCACAATGTGAATCACTTCCTCTAGTGAGCCGTCCCCTTCTATCACAAGGTCGAACTTTTCCAGAAAGATAGCGCGGGACTGGTCTACGTTTTCATTCAAAAATCCAATCGACAAAATAGTTTCATGACTCAATCCTTCTGTCACACGAAGATCATCTAGTGAGTCTCCTAATACGATTACATTGGTGCGTACACGAAGACCCTCTGCGTATGCTGACTTCACAATTTCACTCTCATGCTTATTTACGGAAGAAATCGTGTCGCCAATTACTCCTACCGCCCTACCTTCATCATTAAAATCAAAGAAATTAGAAACCACATGCATATTAGGCGTCAGAACTTTCTTTACCTGCAGTAAGTGCGTAATGAGATCCCCAAGTCCTGCACTAAAGATTAAAAGTGGAACATTAGCACTTGCACATAAGGTCAAGAAGTCCTCTCCACCTTCACGTAAACGGATTGAGCCCCGGCTCACGATATCTTCCACAATCTCACGCGTTACACCTGATGACACCAAAAGCTCCATGTGTTCCCCCCACCATTTTTTCATCTCCATAACACGCACCTCTTCGGGCACAGTTACATCAACCTCAATGGGGTGATACATGTCGTACATTGCATGCGCTTTTTGGGCATATCCCTCCCCTAAATAACCTCCATTGCGAAATTGCGCGAAAGAAGTAGAAGACTTCACACCATCCACCTGATGCGGCGTGAGTGTACGGTCAAAATCACTGATAATATGTAGCTTTTCTTTGCCGTCCGCTTTAATCTTTTCGAGCTTCTCTTCAAAAAATAGCCCTTTGTGTACAGTATTTTTCATAACGATATTTAATGTACCATATGACGCCATAATGCAAAAAACGTTGACTATTCGCCAAAAATCTGGCACACTCCCGCTATGAAATCATATACCTCCCACAATATCGACACCGGGCGCCTCGACAGCATTGCTGCCGAGTTGTCAGGCCTTAGCCGTTCAAAGGTGGCAAAAGGTATCAAATTAGGGCTCGTAACGCTTAAT
>CAYPYH010000030.1:10297-10528 GCA_964415145.1 uncultured Gammaproteobacteria bacterium | reverse complement strand
ACTGGAATCATGGCGTCAATCGCCAAAATTCCTGTTTGAAGCGGAACAGAGACGGGCTCACGAGTCATTACGCCTGGCGCAATACGCTCCATCGGCATAAAAGTGCCTCCCTTAAAATCAGATCCGCCGTCAATCACACCACCAAGTGGGTTTACCACACGTCCTAACATTCCTTCATCTACATTTACTCCGAGGAATCGACCTGTACGTTTTACCGCCAACCCTTCTTTT
>CAYPYH010000030.1:0-10287 GCA_964415145.1 uncultured Gammaproteobacteria bacterium | reverse complement strand
CGAACTCACATAAGGTGAATGATCTCCGCACAATCGCTTTACCGCCAAGCCTTCTTTTACCTCTAAGTCATTGCGCAACAATACCGCGTACGCATTGCGTCCGTCGATTTGCATCACCATGGCTTCGGTTCCTTTTCCTTCCACTTCCACTACTTCACCCATGCGTAGTCCCACCAATCCGTGCACATGCAAAATATTATCTTTTGCAGACCGAATAACACCTGCCTCTTGCGCAGATACGTCGCCTGACTGCATCGACTGAATCGCTGAATCAACAGCGGTGAAGAAATTTCGTAAATCTTGTTTTTCCATACTATTTTAAGGCAGATAAAAGGGTCTGAACTTTGGCGCGCCAACTGACATCAATTAACTTTCCTTCGTGAAAAAGACGCGAACCTCCCAGAAGCGAGCGCAGAACGGTAATTGCAGGAATCCCTGCGTGACGCGCCTGCACCTTTTTCGCGAGTGCTTCAATATCTTCTACGTCTGTTGCGACTTGTAGTGCAGGAGACTGAATATTTGAATACTGCTCAAGGAATGATTGCATTTCGCGCGTTGCCGTGCGGAATGCACGTGCCGACGTCGCTCCTTCGAATAATTCTCGCATCGTTTGAGCAAGATACGTATCGCCTTCGAGTTTCAAATCATGCGCAAAGGCATACCAATCTTGGACCATGGTTGTTACAAATGCCTGTACGAGTCCATTATTCTGCAAACGCTTTGTTTCAGAAAAGATAGATGTACGACTCACTACCGGAAGCAACTGTTCAATGTCGGCCACGAATTGCTTTGTTTGAACCTCTTTCATATAGGACACGAATGCGTCCGGGTAACTTTCGCCCAATACTTTATGAATATTGCGTGTACGCGTACCCGTCGCTTCCATGAAGAATTTTTCGTCTTTCGCGATCGCGAGCGCGTCATATGTCATGGCACCTAAGATCCGCGTAATCATACTGCTTTTTTATAAGCGCTAAGACTTTCGTCTACGCTCTTACGTACAACATCTTGTGGAACTGATTTCTGCAACACATTAAGCACAACTGCTTGAATACGTGCTTTGATTTCGTCTTGCGCACCTTCAATCACACCGTCCTTCACGGCTTCTGCTTGCTTTGTTGCCTCGGCAAGCATTTTTTCACGGCGCATATTTGCGTCCGCAATTAATTCTTTTGCGCTTTCTTTTGCAAAACGCTGCGCTTCTGCGATTTTTGATTTCGCATCTGCAATATATTCGTTCTGTTCTGTCTTTTGCTTTGTGGTCTCTTCCTCGAAGCGCTGACGCAAATTCTCAGCTTCCTCCACGCTGTTTTTGATCAGCGCCTGACGTTCGTCCAAATATTTCAATAATGGCTTGTACAAAAACTTTGCCAAGATGAGTAAAAGAACGCCAATCACGGCGAAGTACAAGACTACGCCCCAAGGATCAATACCAAGTTTTGCGAGCTGTTCCATAAAGGAATTACGCAACGAAAAGAATAATCAAAGAGATTACGAGTGCGTAAATTGCAACCGATTCCACGATCGCCATTGCCACAATCATGTTAGGAGCAATATCAGCACGCGCAGCTGGGTTACGTCCGATCGCTTCCATTGCTTTTACCGCAATAAAACCTTCGGCAAATGATGGACCAATTGAACCAAGACCCATACAAATTGCGGCCGCGAACACTTTTGCTACTTCGATATCCATATAAAATTAATGAATTTAATTAAGAACGATGCCCGTCTCAGACATCCCTCAATCCCCGCCAAGAAGCGGAACTTGAGGGATGGCCACGACTAATGTGTCGGTGCCGGTTTTGGCGAGCCATGCGCGTTATCACCCTCATCATGTACATGTTCAATATGCGGTCTTGCATGCGCCACAGTGAGTGCAATGAATTGAATGCTAAGCAACATGAATACGAATGTCTGCACGAGTCCCGCGAAAATTTCAATTGCCGCAAATGGAATTGGTGCAATGAAAGGCACAAGTTCACGTACCACTTCACCCATCACCATACCTGCAAACAGGTTTCCGAATAAACGCGCTGCGAGCGAAAGTGTCTTTGCGAATTCTCCGATCAATTCAAGCGCTCCCACGAACATATCGATTCCCGCTCCAAACAATTCTCCAATGCTGCGTGATGAAAATACTTTATTGATTGGGAAGAAACGCATGATGTGATGTGACGGCGAAATGCGCATTGCGAGCACATGTGAAATACCGATCACGATCATAGCGAGCGCCAAAGTCATGTTCAAACTGGTGGTTGGTTGGCGCACGAGCAGCACACCGTCCCAAGTGAACTGGAATACGAATGGCAGCAATACGAGCTGGTTCGCAACGAGCACGAACAACACGAGTGTACAAATAATAGGAAACATTTTACGTGCGTCTTCTTTTGATCCAAAAGCCGCTTCAAGTTCATTAAGCAAAAATTCTGCAATCATTTCAAAGAAAATCTGAATGCGTGAAGGGATGAGGGCAAATTTACGCCCCGCCATAATCGCTACCGATGAAAGCACACCTACCACAACAAGCGCACCAATAAGTGCGTCGGTAATAGGAAAAGGACCCACATGCGCAAATACATGTGGCGAGAGGCTAGGTGCATGACCACCCTCTTCCTCGTGCGTTTCTTCGTAAACTTCAGCTACCACACCTGCTTGCGCCTGTGCGTTTACTTCGGTCACTGTTTCTTGTTGATTGTGTGAATCAGTAGCCATAGATTGAATGGAAATGAGAGTAAAACACCTAATGAAGTCCCGAGCGCCCCTTGTGCCACGACTGCGCCCAGCGCATACCCGATTCCGCCAAAAATGAACACACTCACGAGCGACGTCCCAATCGTTTGAATACGATGTCTCCACGTGAATATCTTCATAGTTCGGCGCAATTATCTTTTTATACCGCAATCTTGTCAATGGTACATGTGATTGACAAAAAACCCCACCTGTGGCAGGCGGAGCTCTTTGTCGGTCTATTCTTCAAATACCATTTGGTGTCGGCGGCGTAAGCGTTCTGACTGAATGAGGATATATCCCCCTCCAGCAAGTCCTCCTAGCAAGAATCCAGAAAAGGCATTCATGGGGATATTTGGGCGAACGGGCCAGGTAGACACAAGCACATCGTCTACCACTTGAATAGAAATTCCGGTTCCTGATGTATAGCGCCAACCTTCACGCGCCAAGTAGTCCGCGATTGCGCCAGCAATCAAACGTGCCTGTTCAGGATTGGTGTGGTGGGCACGAATCGTAAGCAGTCCATTTCCACGTGTTACCGAAGTGGTAATTGCATTCCCCCACTTCTCGCGACGTTTCTTTTCTGTGGTGCCAAAGTTCCCTTCATCAATGTCAGGAAAGGCGTCGAGAATTTCGTCGAACACCGCCGTAAAGTAAACTGCATCCGCCAAATTGTCTGCAATACGTTCCGCACTTCGACTCGCTGTGTATGCGTCCACGCTTCCTAATTCTTGCGTAATTCCAATACGAGTAGTTGCACTATATTCAAGCGGTCGCACCAATGAAAGCAATACCGCAACTACTAACCCTAGTGACGCATATAATAAGATACGCGGCCAATTCGTAATCACTGGAGTAAACTGATTGTGTTGCGCCATATACAAGTTAGTATATCAAATCCTTCGCGTCCTCAAGAATGAGGTCGGCAGTGCGCTCTGAACCGTCACGTACATACGAAACGGTCACGCGGTCTCCCGAAGAAAATTGAGAAATAATTTTCGTCACCGAATTTGTAGACGTGATCAGATTACCGTCGATCGCTACAATCATGTCACCTACTTCAAGTCCCGCCTTGTCTGCCGGACCTTCTGGTAACACTCCTAAGTGACTCGCATCTGTCGCGATCAATAATCCGCGCCGTGAATAATTTTTCAAATCAAAGTTCTGTGCGCGTGTTACATCGATTCCGGTTACCCCCATGGTTACTTCTGCTAAACGTTGTACTTGAAGAGCACTTGAGAGTGAACTCGTAAATGCATGAAGCGGCGCGGCGCGACCGTCAATCAAGAATCCAACAAATTCCAAATTTCCATTCAGCAAAATTCCTGTCGTTCCAACTCCCCCTGCAAGTTCCCATGTGGACTCAAAATCAATGTCATACTGCGGAGCAAAAGAAACAGGATGTACTTCTTGCACAATGCGCACGCGGTCCACAAATCCAGACATGTCGGTTACATATAATTCGTCACCGGGCCCAAGCGCAAGTGTGCGTGCAAAAGGAATAACAGATTCAGCGGACCCCGTTGCGTGTACATATAGCACACCATTTTTTTCATCGCGAAGTGTGCGATCTACCGTAAATGTACGCTCCCCTGTTACGAGGGACGCGCTACGCACCACAAGATCCGTAAGACCTGCGGAAACGGGGAACGCAAACCAACCATCGGCGGTAAGCGCCACACCGCTTGCTAAATCAGTAATCGGTTGCAATCCTTGTGTGCCAGCACTCATTGGAAGCACCTTACGTAATACCGCCCCCGACTGTTCGCGGAGTACATCCATACGATCAAGCGAAGAACCATCACCCGTTACTGTACGCACCGAACCAAGTGCACGACGATCGAGCGCCATCTCCGCATTGAGTTGCGAAATATAACGATCAAGTGATTGACTCACCGTAACCGTTGTCGCAATACTTGTAATCACACTTACAATAAGTGCAAGTGAGAGAAAAAATGGAATAGTGATCTTCATATAATTATATCCAAGAGGTTGTTGCAAAAATGAGAACAAGTGATAGCCCAACGAACCCTACATACCTTCGAACCACGAGCGCACTCAATTCTTCAAGCACATGCGCACGCACGAGTCCCAAGTACATGTAATAGCATAACGTAAGAGCGGCTGCATTTACAATAAAGCTTACTGGCAAGAATCCAAGTGCGACATATAACTGTGAAAGTCCGATTGCGCCAATGACTGCATATGGCAAACTAATTTGTGCATTTACCTTACTTACCCAAAACATACACACCGAGGCGCAAAGAATGATCCAGAACAGTGCCAAGAACGGAATAATAATAGGAAGTGACAAAAAGATTTGCGCCGCATACATGCCGCTTGCAAAAAAGAACACGAACAGTAAATACATGGAAAGCGAAAGATATTCGAGTGAATACGGCTGATACGCCCCCGGCAAATAATAAAAGGTAAAGAGATTTTCCAAATACATCCACAAGATGGCCGTTACCACCAGTGCGATGAGCCATTTAATAAACAAAGCCTCCAGGAAGAAAAAGAAGAAGATTGATCCCATCAAAAAAGCAACGGGTGTTGCAAAGAAAATCCAGAAGGACCAAGATTTAACTTCGAACCCAAGCAAGCGCGCCTGCAAAAGAGAAAAGGTAATAAGTGTAATAATAGAAACGGTCAGTGAATATTCTGATTCACGTAGCAAAAAGAAAAACAATCCGGCAGTAAGAGCCGTCTGTGCAAATACACTAATGCGGTGAAGAATGATCACAATTTATTGAAGCCACGCGTATTCTGTACGCATTGCTGCCATGTGCGTCTTAAGCGCGTCGACTGAAAAATCTTCCTCGTCGGCAGCAATCACAAGATTTACGTGCGCATTAAGATAATCTGCTGGGACGCGTACGGTCAAGAGCACGCTCAAAAGGTCGGACTGCGAACCGGTCTGGTCATACGATTCAAAAGCGCCACGTAATTCTTGTTGATAATGCGATTTCATTTCCTGCGTAACGGCAGACTGATCCACCGCAGGAAGTTTTTGCTCTTTTGGTTCAGGCCACCACGCAATCACAATGAGTATTAAGAAAACTCCACCAATGAGTGCTAATGGAAGCCATGTGCGATGGTGATTTAAAAAAGTTTCTTTGCGTTTTACGGATGCCATAATATACGTTAGTATAGCACATATATGGCCGTACTCGCACGCAATAAGGAAGCGCTACATGACTATCACATCCTCGAGGAATACGAGGGTGGATTAGCATTAACCGGCGCCGAAGTAAAAGCGGCGCGTGCGGGTCACCTGCAATTGAAGGGATCTTTTTTGAGCATTGAGCGCGGCGAATTGTTTATTAAAAATATGTTCATTGGACCTTATGCGCCCGCCGGACCATTAAATGAATTACACGAACCAAGTCGTAATCGGAAGGTCTTGGTGCGCGCAAAAGAACTCAAAAGTTTGATTGGAAAAAAACAGGCTCAAGGGTTGACAATTGTGCCAATTTCAGTATATACTAAAGGCAATTACGTGAAGCTTGGCTTCGCCGTGGCGCGCGGTAAAAAGCTCTATGAGAAGCGCGATATCCTTAAAAAAGCCGACGATCAACGTCGCATGCGAACCGCTCTTCGTGACATGTAAATTCCATCAGGCCCGATTTGCTGATTTCAGTATGAAGTCGCCAAATCGGGCCTGACGGGCATCGATGGGAAGATTAGACCTACACATCAAGCCGGAGTTGCGCATACTCCTTCAAAACGGCGCACTGCTTAATTGCAAAATCTACAACTAGCAACTTCATTCGCATGAATTTGCCAGCTCTCGCAACCGCTTAACTCGGTTTGCGCATCCAACGTCGTGTTGTCTGCGACGCACGTAACGGGTGTTATATTAAAGTGGACTTACTATGAAATACGTCACCACGCGTACTCATAGGACATGCGTGTGGTCTTACACTTCTTTTGGACCGCTTCTAGAAGTGCTTCGTATTTAAGCGGAATCCAAGCTTGTACCAAGTGTGCGGGATTCGACTTTACCAGACGGGAGTTCAACTCTCCCCAGGTCCACCAATAGAAAAATGCACTCAGATTTGTACCGATTTATTCGGAATAAGTCTGAGTGCGTTTTGTGTTTGAGGATTGACAATCGACCAATATTCCGCTAGTTTTCGAGATACCCTATTACAAAAGGAGGCCCTTATGGGCATGGGCTACCGAATCGATGTACCTCTTCCCGCGCAATCCAGCTACTGTATCGAAACACGTCACGGCTTCATTGGCCTGATCGTGTATCCAAGAGACTTCACCTTGCATTACCCGAGCGCTCACTACGGGCTCGTGCGGGCATTGCCAGATGAAGTCGCCATGAAGATCGCGAGCACGATCAGCGATCGCGAAGACAAGGCCGGTATTGATTTCACGAATGGCGACGATGCTCGTAGGTACTTGTTGGATGGGTACGATGCGTCCTCCGCCATCCTCGCTGAGCTCGCAGAAATGCAGCTTCCCGTTCCCGAGTTCGAAGCCCGCCCCCCGATCCCCCAAGAGCTGATTGCCCACGCACTTGGCGTGGAAGTCGCACTGCCCGTTTCGCGCACCGATGCCTTCGTGGTGCCCGTGGGCTATACAGGCATCTGCAAGGATGCCGACAAGCCCTATGCCTTGGTGTCCGTTGCGGATGTGAGGGACATGGCGGCGATCGGACGCAAGGAAGAGTTGTGCGTCGCTTACTGCGACGTTCCTCAGCCCTTCCTCTGGGGACATTTCTATGGACCGCGTCAGGACAGCGGAATCGGACGGCCCTGGATCGGCTGGAGCGAATCTCCCTGGATCCCGAGAGACGCCACCTATGACGGGATTCGGCAGGCCGCATACAACAGCTCCTTCCACTACATGCAGTATGCCGTACCGACCGACAACAGACCGCTGATCGTGCTCGATTCCGGGCATCAGGACCGCGTCTTCTCGATGCGCCAGTTCTATCTGCACAAGTACGACATCCGCTTCAGCTTCGAGAGACAATTCAATGTGTCTGCTCGAGATCTCCAGCTTGAACACGCGCACGATCAGGCGAGCACCCATGCCCCTGATGCACCCGTGGACTTCACGTCCGACAATTTCCCCGATGTGCACGCACGAGCATTGCGACTTCTCTACGACGTAGCTTGTCACTTTGGCGGCGCGCTCACCACACACGTGACCAGTCATGTGGCGGAACTCGCGGGACTCTCGTCACATGGCTATGTGCAAACCGGATCCGAACCGTCGGAGAAGGTCACGATGATGCGCATGGAACGCCCCGGACCACTTGGCCCAGACACCCTGCTCGCATTCAAGACCGACCTGGCCAATACGCGCATCACAACCGTTGCGCGCCGCCCGCTACCACCCAACCTGAGCTTCGAGGACTTCCTCGCTCAAGTGGTGCGCGCGGAACCGCCCCAGTAGGACCCCGGCCCATTCGCTCACCGCAATCCGTGCGGTGAGCATCTTTTATTTTGCCCATTCTCTTGCCTTTTTACTTGTTTTGTTCTACACTTCGCCAATAATTCCCTTTATCTAATCACGTACACAATGCGTATCCACCGCCACCGCAGCCGAAGAGCCAAGTTCGATATTCCAGAATTCAAGGTAAACGAAGAAATTGACGCACCAGAAGTGCGCGTTATTTCTGACGAAGGCGACAATGAAGTCCTCAAAACCGCCGACGCCATTCGTAAAGCCGAAGCACTGGGGCTCGATCTTATTGAAGTTTCTCCTAAGGCAAATCCTCCGGTGTGTAAAATCATGGACCACGGTTCATTCAAGTACCAAAAGGTAAAGGAGGCCAAGAAGCAACGTGCTGCTCAAAAGGAAGTGGAAATCAAAGGTGTCCGCCTTACGCTACGTATTGGTCAAGGAGACTTGGACGTTCGTTTACGCCAAGCCCTTGGATTCTTAGAAGACGGTAATAAGATCCGTATCGAAATGATTCTTCGTGGACGTGAAAAGGGGTATAAGGAACGCGCAGAAACGATCATTAAGACCTTTATTGAACGTATTAAGACGACCTATCCGGTACGCGCTGAGTCTGAAATTAAGGCCGCTGGAAACAAGATTCAGACCGTTGTTTCACGTATTTCTTAAGTATCCACCGGTCGTGCTTGACGGAATTGGGCTTTTCCCGTACAGTATCGCCACATTCAGCAATGATCCCTATGTCACTAAAAACATTCAAAGCGCTTGCAAAGCGCGTAAAAGTTACAAAGAACGGTAAAGTTTTGAAGCGCAAAGCGGGTCAAGACCATTTTAATAGTAAAGAATCAGGAAAAGTACGTCGTAACAAGCGTCGCGATATCACTATGCCAAAGGAAGTGATTAAGACGATCGGGCTTCTTCTCCCAAATAACTAGTATATGCCACGCGTAAAACGAGGTACACAACATGTAAAGCGCCGTAACAGTCTCCTTGCGAAAGTAAAGGGGTACAAGTGGGGACGCAATGCAAAGATCCGTCTTGCTCGCCCAGCCTTCTTGAAAGCTGGAGTGCACGCATACGTAGACCGTCGCCGTAAAAAGCGCGATTTCCGTCGTCTTTGGACAACGAATATCAATGCAGCTGCACGTATTCACGGAACCACCTATTCACGTCTCATCAACGCTTTCAAGGTTGCTGGGATTGAACTAGACCGTAAGATCTTGGCAGCACTTGCTGCAAAATACCCAACGGTATTTGCCAAGGTTCTTGAAACAAGCAAAAAGTAAGAAAAACCAAGGAATAGCCTCAAAAGGGCTATTTTTTGTTATTTATAAAGGCATTTATCAAAATAGGGGCTCAACAAGGTTGACAAAATGCCTAAAATGTGGTACTTTATTGGGTCCGCTTAAGCAATTAGCGGTCCCATGTTTCGCCTGCAAATCCGCAGGTTACGCATGGTTCCGTCCCACATCAAACCAGGGGTTCACGAAATCCCTGGCGACAGGGTGCCACGTGACCCTTTTCGACCCTTGCGAAGCTCCCGATCCGGCACTCGCCGGAAAAGGAAATCCAAACCCATTGCCCTGCGGGGCACAGGAGTCCGACATGACCGACCTCATCCCCGGCAGCACCGTTCCGGTGCGCAACACCAGCAAGAAGCCGGTCACCGGCTTCGAGAACGGCATCACCAAGAACCTCCTGCTCGAGATCGCCCTCAGCGGTTTCTCGAAGGACGAGGTCCAGGCGACCGGTCTCAAGGCCAGCCACCAGGCCAACCTCGGCAGCGCCGAGGAGCCGAAGTGGACGCCCTTGGGCACCCTGCAGGGACCGACCTTCGTCACGCTCCGCAAGGAGCTGGCGGCCGAGCTCGGTGTGCAGATCCCGGACGAAGTGCCCGCCCCCGTCGCGACGGTCATCGAGCCCACCCCGCCCGCCGGCAACGGTGATGCGGGAGAGGCCGGTGGCACCAAGACGGATGGCGACATCAACCCGAAGGACTTCGAGGAGGAAGAAGAAGAGGAGGACGATCTCGGATCGCGAGACGCCCTGCCCCCGGCGCCTCCGGCGGATGCGCCCGCGCCCCCGCCTGCCCCCGCCCCGGTCCCTGCTCCCGCGCCCGCTCCGCCCCCGGCCCCT
>CAYPYH010000029.1:0-10639 GCA_964415145.1 uncultured Gammaproteobacteria bacterium | reverse complement strand
ATCTGACGCGTAATTGGATGTAATAAAAACAATTCATGAACCACACCTTTTTCAATCACCATGCGAATGATAAAATCTTTTTCATTTTGTGGCATAACTTCAATAACATCCCCTTGCACACGAAACGATCCACGCAACACATCCGCATTTGTACGCTCAAAATACATCCCAATAAGTTTACGCATGCACTCTGCACGATCTATCTTTTCGCCCTTCTTAATGTGCATGATCATCTTTTCGTATTCACGCGGCGAACCTAAACCGTAAATACAGGAAACGGACGCCACCACAATAACGTCACGACGCGTTAACAACGATTGCGTTGTACTATGACGCAAACGATCGATCTCCTCATTGATCTGCGACTCTTTTTCGATATAGGTATCCGTGCGTGGCATATATGCCTCTGGCTGATAGTAGTCATAATACGAAACAAAATACTCTACCGCATTTTCAGGGAAGAATTCGCGGAACTCACTACACAACTGTGCCGCCAATGTCTTATTGTGTGCAATGACAAGCGTTGGCCGCTGTACCTGCTGAATCACATTGGCAATCGTGAAGGTTTTACCTGACCCCGTAACGCCAAGTAAGGTCTGCTTTTGCAGATCTCTCTGCAAGCCCGCAACGAGCCCTTCAATCGCCTTTGGCTGGTCACCTGCTGGTTGATATTTTGAGTGTAATTTAAACATAATCGAAAACCCCGAGTCCTGCCCCTTGTAGGCATGTGGATCGGGTTTACGGGAGACACTATAGCACTCAGGTACTAAAAAAGAAAGGAGGGCGGCCACCGTAGTGACGCGCCCTGAGAAGAAGGGGGAAAATGAATCGGGGGGGCTGGATTCGAACCTGCGACCTCCAGGCCGACTACGTACCGTCACTTCGGGAGCTATACGGGCATCCGCGCGATTTTCACGTCTCACTCACCGATCAGGCCACGCAGCAGGGCTGGCGCTCTACCTGGCTGAGCTACCCCCCGTTCGCACTTTATTCTTTTTATCACGCGTCAAAACCCCTGTCAATTTATACCCCCAAAAGTAAAACCGGGCTCCACATATGTGGTACGCCCGGGGGAGCCGCCAGAAGGACGACTCAAGAGAGGGGGAGCGGTGAGAGCTCATGATGGGACCATGAACCCCCTATCGACCTGTTCGCTGGCCGGAATTGTGCATTTCTCATATATACGAGTTCATTCCCGTATATACGTGCTTGGTCTCGCCGCCGAGAACCTCGCAATTCACTTTAGTAATGACTGCCCGAAAGCATACTCACTACCTTTTGTTACCCCTACACCCATAGGAAGCAACATGGACCTTATTCAAGGGCCCGGGACACGAGTCGCGGTTCGTCCTCAGGGCGACTTACCGGGGGTGAGAAACAGAACCTAGTCCCATTGACTAGTCAACCAAGTGCCCGTAGTGGCACACCTGGTCCCTTTCACTAACCCGTGGAGGATGTTCCATACACGGTCGACGCACAGATGGCGCCCCACTTCACCAAAGAAGCTCTTGGAACCTACTACCAAGCGTAGGGAATTCCCCGTTAGCTTCGCTCGGGGCGTCAGACATGCGGGACCGTGTCCCTTACATCCGCCGGATCATTCGGAGTGAGACAGACATGTCTCCTCCTATCTTATTCCTACCACCAAATGACCCATTAGGTGGTGTACTACTCCTGGATGAGGAGTGGAACGCCGTGTCCGGCTCTTTCTTCCTAAGCTCAGCGATGCCGAGCCTTTCCCGATCAGCAGCTGCTGCCTGGTCGAGAGGACACAATACTATAAATTTAAACTCTTGTCAACATCAAGACTAGATAAACTAAAAAACATGGCTAATATTGGCCATGTTTTTTATATTCTTTAAAGTCAGTTTAACGTGCTTTGCTACGAATTACGCTCGCTACGCTATGTGGAACCTTAGATTCCCACCCGTCCTTCTTATTCGTAATAAGCCCACGGATATCGTCGCTATCATGCCCTGGCACATGTACGATCTTCTTAGTTTTAATACCACTCTTGTCACATGCCGCCAAGATATCTTCGCGACCGCTCCACACTTGAATCTCCTGGCCATCCCCCACTTCCTTCAAACGATCTACCCATTCGTCATTTGTCGGACAATCATTCAAAACGTGGATTTCGGCATCCAAAATATCTTCGTCAAGCAAAGCACTGCTCACCATTTCTCGGACCTCTTCGGCCGAGAAAATATCTTCCCCCTGTTTTCCGCAACAAATGACAATAACCAAACGGTCGCACATTTTAACCATGCCTTTCACGACCATCATGTGGCCATTATGAAAGGGTTGAAATTTTCCAGGAAAAACACAGATAGACATAAATATTATTTTGCTTGACGCAATCGCTCTGGTAACCCTACAGGCATAAGGAATGTTCGCCGAACAGATTCCAAAAGCGCCGGAGGGACGTCGATATGCGTTACATCAATCATACCATCTTTTTGATTTTGCAAAAGAGACAAGTAGGCAATTTCATGTGGGTCGATTCCCATAATCGTCGCCGCAATCGCGTCTGCCGCGACCGGATCAGTACTTGCAATAAGAATACCCGCTTCTACAGCATCGCCCTCAATCGGACCGTCGCCTTGCATGGCTATCACACCGTCTATAAGCGCAATATCGCACGGACCGTCGTGGAACATGCGTGCAAGGGACGCATGGTGCGCCTTGAGGCCTTGGCTTTCAAGCCAAGGCCAACGTGCCCATGTACGCCCAAAAGGACTAATGCGTGGCGGCACTACCCATGTGCCCGTTACCCAACTTTCCACTGCGCCCGAAAGACCCACGGTTGCATGCGTCTTAAGCGGCGCGACCACAATACGTAAATCTGCCTCAAGCGCCGTTTTTGCGCGACGTATTTCATTTTCACTTCCGTCTTCGCGCACGGACGCGCCCAAAGTCCATTCATCATCATTTAGATCTACCAATTCAACCTTGTTATATTCCTCTGGTAATTGCTCGTATCCAAAATGACGAAAAGCGGCATCGGTCCCCATCATTCCGCCATCCCCAATCACAACTCGCGCACGCGAATGTTCTTGAATATAATCCAATACCCCGCGCACAGCATCCACATGAGTCACCGCCAAAGACCGCTCATGATGAATCAAATTAGGCTTAATGAAAATAACCTTAGCCGCCTTCACGCGTTCCAAGAGAGAGTCCCCCAATTGTTCCATAGCCTGGCGAGCCATATTGCGCCGGTTTTTGCCAACTTCAAGAATCACCTTTGTCATATATAAAACAGTCTAGCAAGAAACCTCAATTTGATGAAATAGCCGGGCGATTCTTTTTATTGACAAGTTCCCTTCTAAAGCGTATATTCTGAGCACTTTAATCCCGGATCGTCTAAAGGCAGGACATCAGTTTCTGGAACTGATTATCGGGGTTCGAATCCCTGTCCGGGAACCATAAATAGCTCATACCCTTGCGGTATGAGCTATTTATATTCTTGTGTGCACAGGGATGAGAACCCTTCTCTGGTTCGTGCAATTACTGCAATCTCACCAATTTGCGAACCGAAGCAATCAAGAATGGCATTGTAATCGCTGCGATCAAAAGTCCATACCTCAACATCGCACCCTGCCCAAAAGATACAAACAAACCTAAGACCAACAAAAGTCCCACGGTACGCCCGCCATTCAATACCCATTCGCGTACCATCAAATACGAATACCGATCACCCCCTTGATTACGCAAAGCTTTATCGATTGACCCATGCAGGAGCGCACTAAACACCGCCCAGCGAAAAGGTTTGGTAAATGCTGGAACCAAAATCGCCACAAGTACTCCAACGGGCCCCAAAAATACCGCAACAATCCACGCGGCAATCACTACACTCGCGCCCCACACTGCAATCATCTTGCTAAAATGCTTTACCTGAACAAGACGTCCTGTAAGCCCAAGGATGACCACTGCAACAATCGTCGTGATAGTTTGAATACTCCCCACCACCGCTTCTTGCCCCAAATAAATCATAATGAACAAAAGCGGAAGGAACATTTCCACGCCATCTACAATACCATTGCGAAAATCCGTATGGAATAATGTACGTATGATATGTGATTTTGGAATTCGAAATGTAGGACGATCAATCTTCTTGCCGCCAATCTGAGTTGAAATAGCAAAAAGACCCGAAAAAGCAAGAATCAAAAATCCTCCAATGGAAACAAAACGATACGACTCCGTTACATCTCCTATACCGATCGTTGCCCCAAAAGAAATAAGAAATCCAATGAGCGCCGGCGAAATAATTTGGGTCATTGTTCCAACCAAACTCTCTAGACTCATGAAAGCATATTTATGCTTGTCCGCATTCACGATGCCGGTAAGTAAATTACGATTTCCGTAATAGAGTCCGGCCGCAGTACCAAGCGCTAATCCCGACAGTAATACATGTGTCCACGTAAATGAAACGGACACGAGAACATATGGCGCAAAGCCAACCGTAAGACACCCTATTGCATACAAAATAGATGGCCGATAGAGTCGCAATAAAAGTCCATTGAGCAAGAACCCTAGACTGAGTCCCAATGGATACAGACACAAAAAGAGGCCCAGTAATAAAATACTTTCACTATTGCGCCATACGTATGTACCCGAATAAGTAACAACCAATGGCGCTGCAAATCCGTATAACAAAAAAGTAACCAGTAATTTACGCTGATCCCCCGTAAGCTCCCTTAGGTGCGCGATCTTCGTTTGAACAAAATTCAACACAGATGCGTGGAGTATACCAAACATAAACGGCGGTCCCAAGGGACCGCCGTTTAATCATGCTCCTATCTCATTTATGAACGCTTCAAATCATCGAGAAGTGAACTAAGGATTTTTGACGCATGGTCACGCCCACCAAGTCCAAAGGCCAATCCACCAGCAAGTGCTACCATCGCCACGAATCCAATGAACAATGTTTGAATGAGCGAAGCTGCGATATTCAAGTGAACAAGTGCCGCCATGAAGCTGAACACATAAATTGCCCATTTCGCTAAGCTACTCAAGAATCCAGCCGTTGACTTCATTTGCGCGGCATTAAGTGCGCCCATGATCGCATCTTGAACAAAGCGACCAAGAAGCATACCCACAAGCAAAATCACCACCGCGATCAATACGTTTGGAATGTAATTTGCAACATTCGCCAAGAATGCAGTTACCTCACTCCAATTGAGTGCGTCTGCTACCACAATAAGCGTCAAAAGGATCACGAACCATTTCACGAGCCATCCAAGGAATCGTCCCACATTGAGTTCAATACCCGTTTGACCCACGAGTCCATGAATCTCAAGTCGACGAAGTGCCTCGTCCACCTTAAGCAAGTTCATAATGCGAATCACCGCCTCACGTAAAACATGTGCAAGCAAAAGACCAATAAGCACCGCGAGAAGCGCAAAAACGATCTGTGGCAGCAAAGAAACAAGGCTAGCCCACATTTCAATGAAGGCAGCTTGAATAGGTACAAGATATGCTGGCATAATTAAAGTTTACGATTTAAATGGTCTTTCTTGGTCGGGGTAATGCGTGGGAGCCGATCATATGCAGGCGCCGCGTATCCGATCAAGTGTTCTCCTGCCAAGTCTCCTGACTTAATGCGCTTGAACACCGATTCTTCCTCGCGGGGAGCCTTATATGCAATTAATGGAATACCCTTCACAAAGTGAATAGTATTCATAATTGCGAGTGATGCACGCAGTGCAGTCACCGAACCCTCCGCTACCATAATATGCCCTTCCGACAAAGAATCAATGGTTTTTCCACAGGTGCGCAAAAAGGCATCAATCGATTGCAGGTAGGTTTCTGGTTCCCCTGGATACTTTTTGTGCTCACCGGTCTCCAAATCCCCCAGTTCAATATGTGAAATATCTCGTCCATCCACGAAAAGTTTCATAGTTATTTTTTCAAATCGATATTCGAATACACAACCATATGCTTGTTTTGGAAAATAGATTCCAAGAAACGATCGCGTACTTCTTTACGATATCTGTACTCTTCAATCGGCATATGTGTGTAATTCACCTCACGACCTAGCTCATGTTCAAAAGACGCAATCGCTTCACGTACAATATCACTCTTCATGTCGCTCACAATAAGCACATCTGTCTGCACGGGCGCTTCCATCATTTTTCCTGTGAACACCAATAATTCAATAGCTCCTAATTCTTGAAGCTTTTGAAGCAATAAATCATGCAAAAGCATTGAAGACTTTCTTACAATGTTTTGAAGCTCTTCAAAGAAAACGAAATCTTGATTCGCCTGATAGTAACGCTTTTTGCTCGACGCGCCACGTACCGAACTAGAAATGGTAGATAAATCCACAGGACTTACCGTCTCCTTAAGCAATCCTAAGCTCACCATATTTTCAACCTCGCGACGCACCGAGTTCAATTGTGACTCTACGCGACGTGTGATTTCACGCACAAAATAAGCACGTTCTGGTTTGTCCAAAAAGAGGCGCAACAGTCGCACACGTGTTTTTGAGCCAAAAAGGTGTTCAAGAACATCACTCTCACCTTTTGGTTCCTCTGATTCCTTTTCTTTATTGTGCGCCATACGTAGTCAATATGGAAAAATTACTATATACTTATACTAGAACTTCTCATTGATTTCGTAAAGCCTCATGAACCCATTCCTCCTCAAAACGGCCAAAACAACAAACATGAGCGGCGGGACCGAACATGCTATGTTGCAAACCCTTCTTTATGAACTAAATGACGGGACAGGGTATGTTTTTGCACTTTATTATATTGAAGGTCGTCCAAATGGGGCGCGCGAACATATTGCAATCGCAATCAATGACCATATTGACCGTTTTCGTCAGACAACCACAAGCGGCATGAATATCGCTCGTCGCTTTGAACATATGCTTCAGGCGATCAATGAAGAATTGTCAGTACTTGGTAAAGATTTTCAACGCATTCCCCTTTCGCACTTGCACTGCGCCTTTGGAGTCATTACTTCAAATCAACTCTACTTGAGCGGAATTGGAGATTTGATTGTGCAGTACATGCACCGTACCCACAAATCGCGCTATACCATTTATGATCTCCACCGTCAGTTTGAACCTGTCGAAGCAACAACATGGGACAAAATCTTCGTCACTGTACTTGATGGCGAATTGCACCCTGACGATATTTTTTATCTTGCCACCCCCCTTCCTACACGCGAAATTGCCGAAAGCGATATTCAAGAAATCCTCGGAACGCTACCTCCAGCTGGCGCTTTAAAGCGTATTGAACAATATGCCGGACCACAGCGCCCATATGCCGGTATTTGTGTGCGCGTTGAATCGCAAGAGATTGACCTTAGCACAAAGAAAATCAATCCTATTTCGTCCCTTGAGCAATTCAATAGCACAAAGGAAGAAACGGCCCACATTCTTGGTGAGCCTCAAAAGAATTTTGTAAGCTCGCTTCAAAAAACGCTCAACCCGTTTATTGCTAAATTACATCAACCGGGTGAGCGATCTGTTGCTTCCATTCTCAAACAAGGACTTCGCCTATTGCTTAAGCTCTTTATTATGCTCGCACAATTTGCCTCTTTTGTTATACGCACTCTGGCCCCATTCCTCAAACGCCTTTGGCTTACCATTTCTAGCGAACGCACCAAATCTGGACTACGCGGTGTCGTTTCACAAATGGGTGGATTAGCTACAAAGGCACGCGCCGCTTCAAAACGAACGTATATCGCACTAGGTATTGGTATCTTTGTCATGTTCCTTCTTTTCCTTGGTTTGCGTGGACTCATCAATAATGGCACCCGCAAGGAACAAGTTGCTCAAATCCAAGAGATCAGCCAAGTTGTTGCAGAAAAACGCGATCAAGCATCTGCTCGATTGATCTTTAATGATCGCGCTACCGCACAAACGCTCCTTACCGAGTCCCTTTCTTTATTAGACAGTCTACCTTCCGTGCGCAGCGAGGCAGAACGTCTTAGCGTTCTGCGCGCCAGCGTTGTGGAAATATTGAATACAACTCGAGGTGTCATTACGCCCACGGTGACTGCGCTAGCAACCCTTCCAGAACCGGGCCTCAAAGCAATTCGCGGGGGTGACGCAATCTCGGTACTAAGCGCAAGCGGCGCCGTATACAAACTCAATACCGTAACCAATACCTTTGACACATTAGCAAATCAACAAAGTGCCCTTGGAGCGCTCACCAATATCGTGGCCGACGAAAAAACAACCTTAGTGATGGATGCCAATAAGCAGCTCGGCATCCTCTCTGGAAATAGCTCAATCGCCACCATTGCAAGTGGTGTGAACCGGCTTGAAGACGTAGGCGCACTTGGACTCTACAATGACACGCTCTATGCGGTTACAAATAATCTTCAACAAGTATTCAAATTCCGTCGCCAAGGTGCTGACTTTGATGGTGGAACTATTTGGATCATTAGTAAAGATTCGGATCTAAGTAATGTACGCGATATCGCCATTGATGGTGACATCTATCTACTTAATCCTAATGCGGTATGGAGATTCACCTCTGGTCGGCAAACCAATTTTGGACTCGCTGCTGCTGAACCTATACTACAAAATGCTTCTGACATGGACATCCAATTTGAAGGGAAAAATATCTATGTACTTGAACCATCTCAAAAACGCGTGCTCGTTTACGACAAAAATGGCGCTTTCATAAGCCAATATGTCAACGATGACTTTGCGCAAGGAATATCAATCATTACAAATGAAACTCAGCGTAGCGCCTATGTAATGACCTCCGATAAGCTCCTTTCCTTCCCGCTCACACATCTGGTGCAATAAAAAAGCCACTTCGTCTGAAGTGGCTTTTTTATTCTTGATTATTTCTGATTCCAGCGCTCGATCGCTTCGTGGATCACTTTTTTTGCTTCTTCAATATCGCCCCATCCAGTTACCACGGTGCTTCCTGGCTTTTTCAAATCCTTATAGTGATTGAAGTGGTATTCAATCTGCTTCTTGAGCTGTTCACTCAAATCGTTCAATGATTTTACTGCGTTACCTGTATTGCGATCGTCCGCTGGTACCACAATTACCTTATCGTCCACTTCGCCGTCGTCAACGAATTTAAGTACACCGATAACGCGTGCTTCAAAAAAGACACCTGTTGGTAATGGTTGGTCAGTAATGGCAAGCACATCCAATTCGTCACCATCTTCGTCCAAAGTCTGCGGAATAAACCCATAATTGGTTGGCTTTGCAAAAATAGCTGGCTCTACACGGTCTAACTTAAATGCAGCTAGACTACGATCCCATTCCACTTTATTGTTAGAACCGGCCGGAATCTCAATCACAACATTCACAAGCCCTGAATCTACGTCACCCGGTGTCAAAATTTTATTAAAGTCTGCCATATATTGTTATTAACACCCCAAATGGTAACGATATTTGGAGAAACTGGCAAGCTACCACACTTTTTCGTCCAATGGTATACTCTAAACATTAATAAATTAACTATTATGATAAACGACACTCTCCAAAAACAATTAGGAGCGCTTACCAGTCTTTTTCTCGTAGTGGCTACCGTGCTTCTTGCGGCCCTCACAATTAGTACCGTGAACAAAATGAAGAACCCTGCCCCAATGCAAAATATGATCACCGTAAACGGATTTGGAAAAACATCCGTTGCACCAAACTTGGCGGTAATCACATTCGGCGTGCGTAGCGAAAAGGCAACAACCGAAGAAGCTCAAGCCAATAACACCGAGGTGACCAATAAACTCATGGTGGCGGTAAAGGGACTCGGTATTGAAGCAAAGGATCTTAAAACTCAAAACTATTCACTTTACGAAAACACCACTTGGAATCCTACAACAGGAAAACAGGAATCTCTTGGATGGATTGTGTACCAGAACTTAGAGATCAAGGTTCGTGACAATGCGAAGGTAAGCGAAGTTCTTGCACTTGCTGGAAAATACGGCGTAACTGATGTGAACGGACCGAACTTCCAACTCGACGATACCTCTGCATATAAATCAGACGCCCGCACAGCTGCAATTGCAGACGCGAAGACACAAGCGGACCAACTTGCAAAGCAACTCGGCGTTCACCTTGGCGAAGTAACCGGATATAGCGAATGGGAAAACACGACCCCATACCCAATGTACGCATATGCGGATTCTTCAATGGGAGAAAAAGGTGGCGGTGGAGCTCCAGAAATTGCACCAGGGGAAACCGAAGTAGGACTCAATGTTTCAATCACTTACTTACTTAAGTAATACAAAAGAGGCCGCAAGGCCTCTTTTGTATTTGCGATCGAAGGGGCGATTCATATCGCCCCTTCGGCTTTTAGCTTTTCCCGTTTCGCCTCTTCCCCACGATTATATCCACCAGATCTTCCATCACTACGCACCACACGGTGACACGGAATTTCTGGATCATAATTCTTATTAAGAATATTTCCCACCGCACGGTACGCCCCTGGCTTCCCCACCTTTTGAGCTACTTGTTTATACGTAAGCGTCTTTCCTTTCGGAATCTTGCGCACCACATCGTGCACGCACGTCTGAAACGGAGTCATATTACCAACTCGTAGGTACTGGCTTACCTTCATTGTAACCCGAGGGCGACTGCGTACCCACAACCACCTTGTCGTGGAAGTCTTTGATATTTTGGGCGCCGGCATATGTACATGCTGACCGCAAACCTGCG
>CAYPYH010000028.1:0-10657 GCA_964415145.1 uncultured Gammaproteobacteria bacterium | reverse complement strand
GAGCTAATCCAAAAGACAAATCTAACTCTTCGGTGTTCGTACGCTGGAAATCTTCCAGTGTTCGCCCACGCTGAATACACAATTGCGCTTCGTACCCATTGCGATCGTCTGGATTCAAATAGTGAATCGCGCGCGTGGCAACGAGCGGAATTCCGGTCTTTTTAGAAAGCGCAATGAGACGGTCATTTACATCTTCTTGCTGACCCGAATCCGGCTGGTGAACAAGCTCCAAATAATAATCTTCACCAAATACTTCCGCGTACCAGCGTGCCACACTTTCGGCGTCCGTATAATTGTCCTGCAAAAGTAATTGTGCAACCTCACCTCGAATACTGCCAGAAAGTGCAATTAGTCCTTCGGCATGGGCTTTCAAAAATTCCTTGTCGATACGCGGCTTATAGTAAAACCCCTCCAAAAATCCGCTCGTGGAAATCTTCAAAAGATTTTTATACCCCGCATCGTTTTTCGCCAATAAAACCAAACGGTTTGGACGATCATCAATACGTGGGCGCTTATCGGTCATACGGTTTACCGCCATGAACATGTCGAGCCCAATGATTGGCTTGATCCCTTCATTCTTACAAGCCTGGAAGAATTCGACCGCTCCGTACATGGCCCCATTGTCAGTCATCGCAAGTGCATTCATTCCCTGTTCTTTTGCACGCTTAACAAGCGCCTTTGGGCTCGGGAGAGCTTCCAAAAGCGAATAATGCGAGTGAGCATGGAGGTGCACAAAGTCTTCTGGTCGCATAGGCGATCATCATCTTGATCAAAGGCATCTTAGCACGCGCGCAAGCGCATGACAAAGGGTGAAAAAAGCCCTAAAAAAGAGACCGCCCCCTAGAAGGTGCGGCGTGCGTTTGGGTGCGGAATATCGACAAAGAAAGCTTTGTCACTCATGTGCTTGACCACGAAGATCACCACGATCACCGTCGTGATGACGGTACTGCTCACGAAAGCCACTTGCCCTAGGCGATCACGAATACGCAGTTTCACGAGCACCTCCGCGTTCAATAGTACGCCTACGTACAAAAACAAAAAGGGGGCTGTGTATAACCCACTCTTCGCATATTGGGTCCTGTTAGGTAATCACCTCACCCGAGCCTCGCATTACTCCCCTTTTCCGAACTTCGCCGCAATACGACGTGCGTAATCTGAAATCAATTTAATGTATGTTGCGCCGTCTTCAAACTTTACGCGCACACCGTGAATTGCATGTTCTACATGACGAATTTGTTCGCGCGTAGCGTCAATCGCCTCAGAAAACTTACGTGTCACTTTAACAACGCTATATAGAAACCAACAAATGAAAACTGTAAGCCAAATCGCACAGAATGCGAGAATGATATAAAGCATGTCGAGAGTTGATAGCATAGATACGAGAAGTATAACATAAAAAGAACGAGCAATACCCTAGAAGGGCAAAGCTCGTAGCGCAAAGTAGATCTCCGCCTGACGGGACGCGTCGTCCACCGGATCATGCGAGAGTGGCTCGGCGTTCAAACCAAGCGCCTCGCACAAAGCAGGCTTAGAAATATGCGACAGCTGCTCGATCCCAAACCGAGCCATCGCATAGGTCTTAATATCAAGACCGTCATGACCAAAGGGCGGGACCTCACCTACGAAACGGAAGTAGTACCAGCACACGAACATGAAATCGACAGGCAATGGCCAGCCCATCAACTTGGGAGCACCCGGAAGCGTTGCGAGCCAAGCGGCAAACTGCCCCATACCTTCAACCGGATCCTGTGGACTCTGCATCGCCAAGTCCCACGCATGAGGCTGCTTTGCCCACCACTGCATGGTTTTCTCGAAGCGAGTCGAACCCTCCAACTCCAGCATATTCACCTTGAATCGCGAGATCTCCACACCAGCCACAGTGTATGCCACTGCGCCCAGGGAAATCATGGAATGGACCCCAGGAATGGGCCCTGTGAACTCTCCGTCAATGCTTACAAGCACTTCATCCACCAATGCTTTGGTAGTCATCGAATCTCTCCTGATTATTATCTCTTTATAAAACAAATAGTGACCCCCGTCAAGAAATCACTGCCTATACAACATTAAATCCACCAGTACACGGTGGATTTTATAAGTCCCGGGCCCAAGGTTTTACCTTGGTGGACCTGACGGGAATCGAACCCGCATAATATAGATGACAATCCATACCGGTTACCATTACCTCACAGGCCCATGTCCATTGCCCGGGTAAATAAAAATCCCCAGGAATAGCCGAAGCTACCTAGGGAGTTTTTATTGTCATCTATTATTGATACCTATGGGGTACCGATATGGATACATATAACATAGCAAACTGGAGGCCCCATGTCAATCCTATTATGTGGATACTTACCTTGGCCTACACGACCACTCTCCTCGCCCGTCCACGCGGCACCCGGCTTTTTTACATAGTTCAGATGCGTCATATGCAACATACGGTGGTTCGAATTGAGCGCAGTATTCTACTCTTTGTTCGCGGAGTGTTCCAAGTCGCTCATTCAATATCCAGCCAAAAGTAAATAGAACCGCAACTAGAGACACTATGATTACCAAGTACTTAACACTTACGCCCAACATAGCTCTACCGAATCTGCGCCCCAAATTCTGTTTCCAATTTCTTTTGAATATCTCCCATGATCGTTTCAATTGCAGCCCCTTCAAGGGTTGCCGCATCGTCGCGAAGTGTAATGCCGAGCGTTACACTCTTCTTCCCTTCTGGAATTCCCTTACCAACATACTGCTCCACGAAGCGCACCGCGCGCACGCGCAAGTCGACTGCATGAATCGCTTCCTCTAGCGCCACGAATTCAGCATCTGCATTGAGCAGGAGTGACATGTCACGCTGCACGGACGGAAACGCTGGCTCTGCTGTATAAGAACGTGTTACATGAAGCGTTGGCATGAGATCTTGTGTGTGAAGTACGGCTACAAACACAGGAACATCCACTCCAAAGCGTGTGCGCACTTCTTCTTTTACTTCTCCTGCAAATCCTACCTCCAAATCACCGATGAAGATTCGTGCTGCACGAGTACCATGAAGTAAGTCATGCTTCTCTAAACGTTCAAGGCGCGCGAACGCTCCACCGTGCACAAGTAAATCTTGCAAGACACCCTGCAGTTCACGGAAAGCTGTGAATGCGTCCGCGTACCCGAATTGTGCCAAAAGGACGTCGGTTGTTTCTAGTGGCAAGTCACCCTTCCGTGGCGTGTATACACGTGAAATTTCAAATACCTTCCCTTGGCGGTGATGTGCTTGGTTCAGTTCAACACCTTTCAAAAGCGACGCCACGAGTGTGGTGCGCATGTGCGTTAAATCTGCCGTAAGCGGATTGTGAATCGCAACCGCATTTGCCGGATCTACATTCACGCGCTCTAAATCAGAAGCGCTCACAAGTGAATTACTAAAGAATTCAGTGTACCCAAGTGCTACCAATTGCGACTTCCAAGATTCTTCAAAGAACAAGTGTGGGTCTTGCACGCGCGTAGGCAAGCGGCCATCAGGCATGCGTGAAGGCACATTGTGATACCCGTATACACGCGCGATTTCTTCAACCAAGTCAACATTTTCTTCAATATCGTGGTCGCGGTAATACGGAACGGTTACCGTGTACGTTGCCCCATTCTTTTCGCAAACAAATCCTAATGTTTCCAAAATAGTTACTTGTTCTTTTTCGGCAATTTCAACACCGAGCAATTGGTTCACGCGCAATGGGTCGAGTGTGAATGTTTTTGACGTGTATGGTTCCGCTTGAACATCGACTACTTCACTTGCAACCATTGCACCCGCTAAGTCCTTTAATAGTTCAACTGCACGCGCAAGCGCTGCGGGCAAACTTTCCGTTGAAAGTCCCTTTTCGAACATTGATTGCGCGTCGGAATACAAATTCAAGTCACGAGCTGTACGACGTACAGATGCGCCGTCGAATGTTGCAGCCTCCAACACAATTCGAGTGGTTGTTGCGTAGGTTCCAGACACTTCGCCCCCCATAACACCCGCAACTGCGAGCGGACCATTCCCATCTGCAATCACCAATTGCGTTGCGGTGAGTTTATATTCTTTTCCGTCGAGCGCCTTCAGTACCTCACCTTTCTTTGCAGTGCGCACGGTAATTGCTCCCTCTGCAACTTTATCGTAATCAAATGCGTGTAACGGTTGACCGTATTCGTGCAAAATATAATTCGTGACGTCTACCACATTATTAATTGGACGATGTCCTGCCAACAATAAACGTACTTGTAACCAAAGTGGTGATGGACCAACTTTCACATCATTTAATGCAACGGCCATATAACGCGGACAAAGGTCAGACGATTCAACGCTCACCGAAAGTGGCATTGAGGCTGACGCTGCAGACTGCACGGGCGCGCTCGGCTTCCATGTGAATTCACCCAGACCACATGCCGCTGCCTCGCGCGCGAGTCCAATGATCGACATTGAATCAGGACGATTCGTGGTTACTTCCAAGTCGAATAAAATATCTTCGAGCCCGAGCGCCTTCGCAACGGCCGTCCCCGCGGGCGCATCGCAAATATCTGTTAGATCCCAAATACCACCCTCTACGCATGGTGCTTTTTCAAATCCTATTTCGCCTGGTGCACAAATCATTCCCTCACTTGCGATCCCGCGAATAACCGCAGGTTCAAGTGTAATCAGCTCGCCTTCACCATGCCAACGCACGCGACTTCCAGGAAGTGCGACAACAACCTTTTGACCTTCGCGCACATTACTTCCCCCACATACGATCGTAAGCACCTTGTCTCCTACATTTGTTTTTACTAATTTCAAACGATCCGCCTTTGGATGTGTTTCGATTGAATCTACAACTCCAATAACCATGTGGTCATACTGCGCCGCTAAATCATGCATCGCTTCCACGCTCGCCGAACGCAAACTAATCTCACGCCCAAACACTTCCGGCGCAAGATCGGTTTTTAAGTATTCCTTCATCCAATTATAACTTCCCAAAATGTTCATACCCTATGCAACGATGCGATCGATCAAATAAATATACACACGGAATAAATAAGACACGGCGATTTGAGCCACGAAATAAGCGGCAACCGCTCCACCCATGCTCGCCCATACATTGCTAAGCTTTTGTGAAAAACGATATGCGATAGCTAAAGGAAGTGGCACAAGTACAAAGGAAAGGAAGAAAAGTGCCCAGCGCTCGCGCGAAGTCGTGTTTTGCATCAATACCACGGCAAGTACATATGAACCCGAGAATGCAAATACGAATGCAAGACCAATGAGAATTTGTTGCAATGACCAGTCCGTAATCGTTGTTGTTCCGTAAAAGAAATCGAACGCACGTGGAGCGATAAAAAGGTAGAGCAATGTTTGTGCAATAATTTCAGCCTTTGTACGCACGGGTAACTTTGCGATCTTTGCAAGATATTTTTTCATATTGAATTTAGAATTGTTCTAAGAAGCGCATGTCATTTTCGTACATCACCCGAATGTCGGCGATATTCATTCCGGACTTCATCATCATCGTACGTTCAATTCCCCATCCGAAGGCAAATCCTGTATACACTTCTGGGTCGAGTCCAGCGGCGCGAAGAACATTTGGATGAACCATACCAGCCCCACCGAGCTCGAGCCATCCGCCCTTGAAGATCTTTTCATTTTCGCGCCCCGCTTCTGCCGAAATATCTACCTCGAAACTAGGTTCCGTAAAACGGAAGTGATGCGGACGCAAACGAATTTCACGATCTGGTCCAAAGAATTCTTTTGCGAAATATTCAATGATACCTTTTAAGTCCGCAAGCGTTACGTTTTTGTCTACGAACAATCCTTCAAACTGATGAAATGTTGTTAAGTGGCGCACACTTGCTTGGCGACGATAACACTTTCCAATATTGATCATGCGAATTGGTGGCTCTTGAATTTGCATTTGGCGCACCTGAGCATTAGATGTGTGTGGCGTAAGTACAACCTTTCCCTTTTCACCTTCTGCCATCTTTTCCCCGTCCGCTACGAAAAATGTTTCCCAACCATCGCGCGCTGGGTGCCCTTCTGGAATATTGAGTGATTCAAAGGCATACCAATCCCAATCTACTTCAGGATGACGCACACGCGAAAATCCAATACGATCAAAAATCTGCGTGATTTCTTCAATCGCTTGTGAGGTTAAATGCAAATGCCCTTTGTCGGGCGCAATGCCTGGAGCGGAAATATCAATCCATTCTTTTGCTTCGCGTTCTCTCGCTTCGCCAGACGCAAGGCGTCCGCGAGCAGCCGTAAACGCGGTGTCGACTTCTTGACGCACCTCACCCACAAATTGACCAAAGGCTTTCTTTTCATCGCCCTCTAAATCTTTAATACCCTTAAAAAGCTCAGTAAGTGTTCCCTTACGACCTAGATACGCTTGTTCGAGCGCGTCAATGTCTGCCAATGTTGCCGCACCTTGCAACCCTTCTACCAATGCTTGTTTTTGCTTCAAAATTTCGTCCTTCATATTAGAATAATTGCACAATGTCTCTATAGGTTACTAGAACTACGAGAATCATCAAGAAGAGGAACCCCAATTGGTGCACGCGCCCTTCGAACAGTTCACTCACGGGCTTGCGACGAATAGCCTCAATGGCGAGGAAAAAGAGGCGTCCACCGTCGAGCGCCGGGAAAGGCATGATATTAAGAACGGCTAAGTTTAGCGAAAGAATGGCCGCAAATTGCAATAGCGGAACAATTCCTAACTGCGCGACCTGACCAGTCATTTGCGCGATCCCAACCGGACCACTGACCGCTTCTTGAACGCCACCGCCAGATACTAGGCTCCACAGTAATCCCCCAAATGCCACAATGATCAAAAACAAGTATTCAAATCCCGTACGAATCCCAATCCAAATATTTACCGGGAATGGATAGCGAATATACTTCGTTTCGGCGAAATAAAATCCATAATATGCCTGATCCTCTCCGTCTTTCTTCTCGGGGGCAAGCGTATATGTTTTTTCCGTATCCTTAATTTTCACCGCGATCGTAGCTGATTCATTTGCCGCGGCAAGCGCCGAAAGCTGTGCGCGTGTATTCGCTTCGTCTTCTGCCAACACGCCATTGATCGAAATCAACTCTGAACCCATTGGCAGTCCCGCGCTTGCCGCAGGAGTTTCTGGCGCCACTTCCAAAATCAACATCTCTTCTTTAACCACATGTGCAAACCGTGGCAATTCCCCTTCGACAATCGTTGGCGCCCCAAATAACACAACAACCGAATACAGCACCATTGCTACAATAACGTTCATGACAACTCCCGCCACCAAAATAGCCGCACGCTTTAATTTTGATTGTGCTGCGAAACCGTCAGGCGACTGACCTCCTCCCTCTTCTTCTTTCAATTTCACAAATCCCCCAAGCGGAATAAGGTTAATAGACCACTTTGTGCCACGCTTATCTGTAAAATAAGTAAGCCGTGGAGGAAATCCCCAGCCGAATTCGTCAATCTTAACTCCCGCCTTGCGCGCCACCATATAGTGACCAAGTTCATGGGCGATTACGAGAACCGATAAAATAAGGAGAAATATCAAAATAGTGACAATCATATACCTCCCTAGACTAGCAGAAACTTTGGTTTTTACCAACTCTTCAGCTATACTTTTTTCCAGAATATAAAATCTTCTATGAAAAAAATATTGATCTCTCTTGTACTCCTGTGCGGGTTAGGACTCTGCGCTTCTTATATGCAAGCACCTGGCTTTGCACATGCGGCTGGAATGACCGGTTCTTTAGACATTGTCCGAGTAGATGATTACGTAGCCATCGCCGACGGTTGGGCGGCTGAAACAGGCAGCGGACTTTCTAAAATGGTATCCGTACTCATTTTTGACGGAACCGCGGAAGCGGGAACGATCATTGGTCACGGAACCACCACCGTTTTACGCACTGACGTAAACGACTACTTACGAGACCTAGCCGGTGGACGAACACATGGATTCCAAATTTATTTAGATCGAGCACCCACCACAACCGCGTACGCGTATGCGGTAAATTCCTCAGGAACCCTTACATTGATCGGTATTCAAAATCCAATCACAGATACACCAGCAGAACCGCCTACAACATCTGAAACATCAACCATTCCCTTGGTAACCGAGCACGATTGGGTACGCGGTGACCTTTCAAAAGCAAGCGTGGTATTAGTCGAATATTCCGATATTGAATGCCCTTACTGCCAACGCCTTTACCCCGATCTCTTAAGTATTCAAGAAGAATACGGTGATTCGGTTGCATGGGTATATCGCCACTTCCCCCTTTCAAGCATTCACCCTAATGCGCTCCCTGCTGCGCGTGCACTAGAATGTGTCGGCGCGCAAATAGATGATGCTGGATTTTTCACCTATCTCGATGCACTTAACCAGGCACAAAGTGAAGGGGCACAGCTCAATGATGAACTGTACACACGTCTCATAAGAGAAATGGCGGGGGTGGATATGACAGAATTCAACACCTGTTACAGTGACCACCGATATGATCGTAAAATTCAAGCACAGATAAACGGTGGTTTGCGCGCAGACGTGAACGCAACACCAACCACATTCGTGAATGGTCAAAAAGTGATGGGCGCCGTGCCGCGAGTACAGTTCACTGAAATCATTGACGGGATACTCGGACGATAAAGTTCCTATAAAAATATCCGCCTTCTGGGCGGATATTTTATTTCCCTCTTAATGCTCCTGCGTGCCGCCAATAAGTGCGCGCATCATCGCTACCTTTTCGTCCAAAAGCGCCTGATCTTTTGCTTCCACGGTCAATCGCAGTAATGGTTCTGTATTTGAAGGACGCACAATGAACCACCAATCTTTATTGAATTCACAGCGCACGCCGTCGAGTTCGTTTATACTCGTCGCTTCTTTGGCGAGCGATTCTTTTACGCGCGCAATGGCACCAGCCTTATCGTCTACATGCAAATTAATTTCCGCTGAATTTACAAAGCGGCGTACCAGCTCAGTAATCTGCGCAAATGTTTTTCCGCTCTCTTTTATTCCTTTTAAAATAAGCATGAGTGCATAATCCACCGATTCAAGTTCGTGGGTATCAGCGAAAAAGAAATGACTTGAAAGCTCACCCCCAAGCGGAACACTCAGTTCACGCATCTTCTTTACTACGAATCCACGACCAATACGTTCCCACACAAGTTCAGCACCCGACGCTGTAATAGCGTCAATTGCATCCCATCCAAAATTTGGCGCTACAACCACGCGAGACGCCTTTCCTTGCGGCATCAAAATACCAGTGAAAATCGCCAGAGTCTGGTCACCGCGCAAAATATGTCCCTCCCCATCTAAAAATCCAATACGGTCGGCGTCGCCGTCGAGTGCTACACCAAGCACCGCGCCTGACTTTGCAATAAGCGCCTGTAAATCCTTGAGCGTTTCCCATTTTGCTGGATTCGCTTCGTGATTTGGAAAACGTGCGTCGGGCTCTTCATATAAATACTGCGTATCCGCTCCAAGTAGTTCAAGCACGCGCTTCACCGTAATTGATCCCATTCCGTTTCCAAAGTCCACCGCCACCTTTACGCCCGCGCAATCCCCTTCCTGCAGTCCCGCTACCTCCATGTAGTTTCGCACATACCCCTCGATCACTTCACGTTCTTCATTTTGAATATCTAAACGAAGTGCAACCAAAGCTGGCAATGATTCGAAAATTTCCGTACCAGAAATAGGCAAACCGTCGTGGTGAGCCATTTTGATTCCATTATATTGCGCCGGATTGTGTGACGCAGTCACCATAATTCCTGCTTGAACATCGTCATTAGACACTACAGCATAATTAAACAGTGACGTCGTACACATATTAATTACCACCGCTTTTGCACCCGCCGCATTCACTCCTTCAATCACAGCCTCTAACAACTGTGGGCTTGTTTCGCGCATGTCACGCCCCACAAGAACGCTCATAGCGCCCGTTCTTACCACAACTGCAAACCCAACGGCGCGCGCGAGCTCTGGAGTCACTTCCGCCAAGAGACCTCGAATATCATTCGCCTTAAAAATATGCTTCACGGACTCAAAATGGTTTGCTTCCATATTCATTGACAACAAGAGTTAAACACTTATACGATACAGCTAAGGTAACCTAGAATTAAAAACCTTTCAATCATTATGGAACCTCTTTATATTATACTCGCGGTCGTGGTCGTACTTGGACTTTGGCTCATGGGGGTATTCAATGGACTCGTTCGCCTAAAGAACCGCGTAGACGAAGCATGGTCTGATATCGAAGTGCAGTTGAAGCGCCGTTACGACTTGATTCCAAACCTCGTAAGTAGCGTACAGGGGTATGCGAAGCACGAAGAAGGAGTGTTCACGAAAGTAACAGAGGCACGTTCAAACGCTATGCAAGCACAAACGCCAGCACAGCACGCGCAGGCAGAAGGAATGTTGACCGGTGCTTTGAAGAGTTTGTTCGCGGTGGCTGAAAGTTACCCAGACTTGAAAGCGTCTGACAACTTCCTTCACTTGCAACAAGAATTGACTGATGCAGAAGATAAAATTTCTTCTTCACGCCGTTTCTACAACGGAAATGTACGCGACTTCAATACCAAGATTCAAGTGTTCCCAAACAATATGGTTGCAGGAATGCTCGGCTTCAAGCAATTTGATTTCTTCGACGCTCCAGACGAAGTAAATGAAGCACCAAAAGTAAGTTTTT
>CAYPYH010000027.1:9574-11066 GCA_964415145.1 uncultured Gammaproteobacteria bacterium | reverse complement strand
AAGGCCAAAGAGAAAATTGAAACAGGAAAACGGTATCCAGACCGCATCTATCGTGGTCGAATTCTGAAATATGTCATGGAGCATCCGGGCGCCCTCATGGCAAGCATCGGCCCACATATCGACAAGCACTTTTCTCAAAATGACGCCCCCTGGCTGGAGGGCATGGTAAATCGCATGAAACGTGATAAGCTAATCCGCATAACAGCACATAAGCTATATCTTGCATAAGTATGTTAAAAGTAGGAACAAAGGCCCCTGAGTTCAACCTTCCTGATCAAGACGGGAAAATGCACTCCCTTGCAGGGCACCGCGGTAAGTGGATCTTGATTTATTTCTATCCAAAAGACATGACTCCAGGCTGCACCACGGAAGCATGTTCCATGCGCGACATGAATAAGGAATTCGCAAAGCGTCACGCCATTGTTTTTGGTGTAAGTAAAGATAGCGTAAAATCTCACGTGAAGTTCGCCGACAAGCACGCACTCAATTTCCCAATTCTTTCGGACGAAACAGGGGAAATGATTACCGCATACGAATCAATCGGAAAAAAGAAATTCATGGGGCGTGAATTTGTAGGGATTTACCGTAACTCATATCTCATTGATCCAGACGGTCTCATTGCCCGTGCGTATGAAGGCGTGAAGCCAGCGGAACACGCGGAGGAAGTGATCCGAAGTATCGATATCTTGTCTAAATAAAATAACCGGAATTCACAAACAAAAAACTGCCGTTTAGGCAGCTTTTTTTGCTGGAGCTTTTGTTGCAGCTACTGCGGCTTTTGCAGCACGCACAGCCTTCTTTTTACGGCGGATACGGGTTGCTTTTACGCGAGCTACTGCTGTCGCAGCGCGTTGGCGCTTTCGACCTAAATGATGTCGTGATGGCATACGGGAGGCATTATGCACAACTTTTGGGCTTTGGTCAAGTTTGAGGCTTGACGTAGGGGGTGTTTTTCATGCAAAGTGCATAAGAACCAAGCAATCTATGAAAATCAAATACACCGACAAGAAACTGACTTCGATCAAAAGCGATTTCCTTACATTTGCCTATAATCTTAATGACGCAGACCTTGCTGAGTCATTTTTGACTCGTTTTGCTGGAAAATTGATCAAGCAATACAAAAAGCAACAAGAATTTGCCAAGGAAGTAGGTAAGTCTTTATTGATCGTTTCAGACAAGTCTCCCGTACAATATTGCTATACCGAAGCACTAAACCCAAGCAGCGAAGACACACTTAAGACTATGCGTCATTGGGGCGCACGCACACGTTCACACGCAGAACGCGTACATGCCGCAAATGTAGCTTTGTACACAGAAGGATTTCTAACCGAACAAATGGCGCAAGCGTGGATGGAAGGATTTATACTTTGTGGATACAGATATAATCAGTATAAATCGAAGCCGCAAAAAACAACGGTCAAAGAAGTCGTAGTACACATAGATGCTGCACAGAAATCAAATGTACAAAAAGGATTTACGCGTGCGCAATATA
>CAYPYH010000027.1:0-9564 GCA_964415145.1 uncultured Gammaproteobacteria bacterium | reverse complement strand
GAGTGGCGGCGACTCGCGATCTCGTAAACACGCCAGGGCATGACATGACGCCTTCGCATTTGGCCGAAGTAGCGCACACGATTGCATTAGCAAGCAATGATCGCGTAACCGTAACCATTTACGAAGAATCTGAATGTGAAGAAATGGGCATGGGTTCTTACTTGGCGGTTGGAAAAGGTTCTCAAGAACCTCCAAAGTTCATTCACCTCGTGTACAAACCAAAAGAAGAGACCACAAAACGCGTCGCAGTTGTAGGGAAGGGGGTTACATTCGATTCGGGAGGACTTTCTTTGAAGCCAGCGCAGTACATGGAGACCATGAAATGCGATATGGCAGGAGCTGCCACCGTGTTAGGACTTTTTAGTACACTCGCAAAGTTCGACATTCCCGTTGAAGTGCACGGTATTATTGCGGCTACTGAAAATATGCCGTCAGGTCAGGCGATTCGTCCGGGCGACATTGTAAAGGCATCGAATGGAATCACCATTGAGATTTTGAATACCGACGCAGAAGGACGATTAACATTAGCCGACGCCCTCGTGTTTGCTGAAAAGCAAAACCCCGACGCAATTATTGACCTTGCAACACTCACAGGTGCCTGCGTGGTCGCACTCGGAGAAGAAATCGCAGCAATGTATTCAAACAATGCAGAGCTTTCAGAGAAGCTTCTAGCAAGCGCCACCACAGCGGGTGAAGAACTATGGCGTATGCCTCTGTATGGTGCATACGACAAATTAATTGATTCTAAGTTCGCCGATATTCGAAATACATCAACCGCTTCTGGATACGGTGGATCCATTACCGCCGCACTTTTCTTGCAGCGCTTTGTAAAGAAAGATCGCGCATGGGCACACTTGGACATCGCAGGACCTGCATACGCGGAAAAACCGCTCAATGCGTACACACATCACGGAGCGAGTGGTTATGGCGTGGCTACTTTGATACAATACCTGGAGACACTCGTATAATTATACGGGGTCGCACGATTCATGAACGTTACGGTATATACACTTTCATCTTGCCAGTGGTGCGTAAAACTCAAAGAGTTTTTAAACGCACACAATGTTGAATTTCAAGAAAAACATGTGGCGCACGATCTTATCCTTATTCAAGAAGTGTATCGCGCCACCAATCAAATGGGAGTGCCCGTTACACGCATTGGCGACGACTGGCTGGTGGGATACGACGAAGCGAAGCTAAAGATTCTTCTTCAACTTTAGTATATATGGAAGGAGAACGTCATTCTCAAGAACAGGAAAGCATGAGACTTAAAGCGATACTGCAAGAGGCTCTTGATTTAGATCAAGACACGCCCGAACGCACACATGCACCCGAAGCAGTGCAACTACTTCAATCTCATGAACGTGATTTCGTGAACACGGAATTGGAAGAAAGATATTGGTATGAATTAAGCTTCTCTCTATTTCACATGGCGCAAGACGAAGCACTGGCCTCGAATGATTCAGAGACTTCAATCGCTCTATTGATAAAGTCCTTAGAGGCCGCCCAAAAAGGCGATGACCCCGAATGGACCGCATATGTCGAAGGATCTATCGCCTATCTAAAAAAGGATATCGCAACGCTAGAGCGCATAGCCGCAACCGATAATCTCAATAAAGAAACGCTCGAGAGATTACTTACAGGCCTACGTAAACGCGGTGAGCCCGACTATTTCGCAGATTATTACGGACTATCCCGATCTAACTAGAAACTCAATTATAAAATCACATGCGCCCAATTTTTTTGGACACTGAAACGACCGGTCTCTCGAATACACCTCGCTTAATCCAGTTGGCGTATAAAAATAGTGCAACGGGTGAAGTGGTTAATGAACTATTTAATCCGCCCATTGCTATTGAGTACGGTGCAATGGCGATTCACCACATTACACAAGAAATGGTTGAGGGTAAGCCTACCTTTGAAGGAAGTAAAGAAAAAGCAGATCTTATTGCGCTCCTCGAGGACAATATTCTCGTCGCGCACAATGCGCCATTCGACATCCAAATTTTGCAAAATGAAGGCGTGGCCACAAAACGCTCAATCGACACCTGTCGCGTAGCACAACACGTGTTACCGAGCGATTCGCATTCTTTGCAGTACCTGCGCTACTCGCTTCATTTGCAAGTAGCCGCCACCGCAACTGCGCACGACGCATTGGGTGACATTCTCGTGCTCGAAGCGCTCTATAATCATCTCGTACCCGTGGTGCAAGAAAAGTACGGTATTCAAGACATGCAAGAGGTACTCAAGAAAATGGAAGCATTAAGTATAATGCCAATTCTTTTGGAATCATTCGCCTTTGGAAAATACAGTGGACGCACTTTTGCAGAAATTGCAACTTCAGATCGTGGATACCTGGAATGGCTGTTCAAGAGTGAAGCAAGCAAGCCAGAAGGGGACCAGAACCAAAATTTGGTTCACACGCTCAAAACACATTTAGGACTCTTGATCTAACTGGAGCTGGGATCTCCAATAAAAAAACACCCGCGAATTCCGCGAGTGTTTTTTAATACCGTGTCTAAAGGTGAGCTAGGGACCTATAATGCCTCTACTTTCACACGTATCGGGTCGCCTATTTCGAACTTGTTCCAGAGTGTCACATCAACTGTGTATATATTTTTATTCCATTCCGCTCCACGCATTACTAATGCCGTCTCTTCGTCCGCAATCCAGCGCAATGTCTTACCATCTCTTTGAACTTCGTACGTCTCAGGTTTTGATTGTATTTTTATCCAAGTACCACGAGGCGGTAATACGGGTGATCCAAGTGGTTGTTCCGCCATTGTTTCATCACTTACTACTTGTACATCTTTAAAATCAAATCCCCACGCTCTAAAGGTCGACTCATCTATAAATGGAAAGCGCATTCCTCCTTGTATTAAAGAGCAGTTGTACACTGTTATACCGCTCTGTGTTTTACATAAATGTCGATATGCGCCCAGCGCACGATCTGGTGGTGGAACTGGAGCAATTTCCGCTACTTCGACATGTATCGAAGAAAGAAGGCTGTCCCACTCTGCTTGAGAGAGCCCCGAACCTATATCCGTAATATTGAATACATATTCCGCTTTCTCAAAAGTGAAAATACGTATCACTGAACTTACTGGAGGAAATGGATTGAGCAAGAGCGTTCCTTCATTTTCTCCATACTTGATTTGTACCGCACTGTCTGCAGCCTCACTCGTTACATTCTTCAATATATAATCGCCCTCTTCACTGTAACTTATAGAAATCTTTTTTTCACCTTCGCTAAGTGTGATAGAACGTTGCTCAAAATATGTTAAACGATCACTAACATTTGCCGTACTTGCGACATACGAAAAACGCTCCGGGTATTCAAACGATATAGTTCTGTAATCATACGTATCTGTCGCCGAAAGCCACCCATCAGATTGTGCATGTGCAAGTTGAGATAAGCTCGTCATCCCAAACGCAACTAACAAAACCATCATGCTAATTTGTTTCATATGGAAGCATTAAAGCAGTTTTCGATGTATCTGACAAACAAAGATCGCCTCACGAGGAGACGATCTTTATAGTACTAGGTACGGAAATTGATTTACGCTTTCCCTAGGGTCGTTTGTCCTTCTTCCCATTCCATTGGACAAAGGTCTCCTGATTGAAGTGCCGTAAGTACGCGCAATGTTTCCTTTACAGAACGTCCAACGGACCCCGAAGAAACAAGAGCATATTTTACAACGCCTTCTGGATCGATGATGAAGAGTCCGCGCTCTGATGAACCATCGTCTTCATTAAGTACTCCGTAGTTACGAGAAAGTGAATGTGTGGTATCTGCAATAACCGGATATTCAACTTCTGGCAAATCCTTTTCAAACCAAGTCTTGTGTGACCATTCTGAATCGGTTGAAGCGGCTACAACCTTACATTGTAGATCTGCGAATGCCTTTTCATGTTTTGCAAAACCTCGGATTTCTGTTGGACAGATGAAAGTGAAATCACGTGGATAAAAGAAAAGAACAAGCCAAGAACCGTTAAAATCTCCCAAACTTACTTTCGTAAACTCACCCTTGTGATATGCCGTAATCCCCGAAAAATCTGGTGCTGGTTTTCCAATTTGAATCATATGTATATGCAATTGAGTTAGGTAATTGCTGGTTTACTGTATCAAATCTTGCGTGCATTGCAAAATCACAGGAATCGCCCTAGAATAGGGAGGAATATGCAAAGAAATCAAAATATCGCCATTTTTCTAGGAGTAACTCTTCTTACATTTGCAATCTTGGCTATAAGCGCATGGCTGCGCACACCCTCGGCCCCCACTGAACTAAAAGGTGGCTATTTAGCACAGAGCACAAAAGAACGCGGAGTAGAAACCCTTATTCCTTCGCAATATATTTTAAATACCGGTCTTCAAATCGACCAAGTCCCACCAATTACCAAGCCCACTTTCACTACCGTTGGGGCGGCAGATACATACCTTAATGACCTCACTACTGGAATTAGTCTCGAAGTAGACGGTGCAATGACTTTTTACCCTGTGCAGGTTTTGAATCATCATTACGTGGTGATGGATTCAGACGCTAATGGGCCTTTCGCTGTGACCTACTGCGTCTTTTGTCGTAGCGGGATCGTTTACAATACAGACAAGCAATTGCGCGTAAGTGAATTTGAATACAATAACAATGTCTTGCTCCAAGACGAGGACGGAAATTTGTGGCAGCAATTAACCGGTGTTGCCGTACGTGGAAAAGCTACAGGGGAAACACTTGAGATGCGCGGTGGCGTACACATGGCTACATGGGAAGACTGGAAAGAAAATAATCCAAGTGGTCGTGTTCTTTCTAATGAAACCGGATTCGAACGCGACTATGCGCGTCATCCTTTTGGCGCATATGATGACAATGACCGTATTTATTATCCTCTCAACTTTACAGAAACCCGCGTTCCAAAGAAATGGCTTGTGAACGGTTCCGTAATCGATGGTCAACCATATGCATTTGTACATAAGATTATGGCAGGGTTTGGCGTATACCAAGACAAGGAATCCGCTACGCCACTTGTGGCATTCTATAATGCGGCGCCTGAAGTACGTGCATTCAACCCAACGGTGAATGCAGAGCCGGCCTTCATTGGACGCCTTACATTTACATACGATTTCGACAAGCGCGAAATAACCGACGATCAAACAAAGAGCACCTGGTCAGCCGAAGGTCGCGCAATGAGCGGGACGCTTGCAGGAACTCAATTGACTGAATATCCAAGCACTCAGGCTATGTCGATGTGTTACATGGCGATGCACCCAAATAGCATTATTCCCGAAGTACCAGACGCTCCAGAATTACAAAAAGATGCTGAACCAGAAGCTGAACAAAACTAATGTGAGTATTGGAAAAACACTTTACATGGTGGGAACTCCTATTGGGAATTTGGAGGATTTTTCACCGCGTGCGCTTCGTGTACTTCAACATGTGAGTACCGTATTTTCAGAAGACACGCGTGTAACGGCAAAATTGCTTGCAACGTTCAATGTGCAGGTAACCTGTAAATCAATCAATGAACACACCACGCCTCCTGCAATGCGCAAAATGCTTGACGCTACAGAAGGTGATATTGCATACGTAACTGACGCGGGCATGCCTGGCATTTCAGACCCTGGTGGAAACGTAGTTGAAATGGCACGCGAACTTGGATTTAATATCGTCACTATTCCAGGACCGTCAGCTGTTACCGCAATACTAAGCGTAAGCGGATTTCCAACACAGCAATTTACCATGATGGGATTTCCTCCGCATAAGAAAGGGAGAAAAACATTCTTTGAGCAAGTAGCCAAGATCGAACATACGGTTGTGCTTTTTGAAAGCAAACACCGATTCTTAAAAACGCTTGCCGAACTTCCTCAAGACCGACCAATGACCGTAGGACGCGAGCTTACAAAAATGCATGAAGAAGTTGTCACAGGGCTCGCAGGAGAAATTGCGAACAAACTTTCAAGCGCCAAGGGAGAATTCACCATTGTGCTCGCGCCAACTTGGTATAAAGGATAAACGTCACACATATGTCATATAAAAAACTATACATTACCGCTTCAATTCCTTATGTGAACGCCGCACCACATGCAGGATATGCTTTGGAATTAGTGCAGGTAGACGCTATTGCTCGTGCATATAAGGCCCAAGGACTTCAGGTACGCGCGCAATTTGGAACAGACGAAAATAGCTTGAAGAATGTTCAAGCTGCGGAAAAGGCGAACGAAGATACAAACGCATTTGTTACTCGGCACGCGGCGGAATTTAAGCGCCTTGCCACAGAGCTTGGTTGCGAATTCGACGACTTCATACGTACGCGCGAAGATCGCCACATGCAAGGCGCACAAAAACTGTGGTCACTTTGTAAGGCGGAGGATATTTATAAAAAGTCCTACAAAGGGCTGTATTGCGTAGGTTGCGAAACATTCTATACGGAAAAAGATGTTCCAGATGGTGTGTGTCCAATTCACAAAAAACCGCTCGACATTGTGGAAGAAGAAAATTACTTCTTTAAACTTTCGAATTATCAAAATCAGATTCTTGAATTACTTGAAGGTGGGAAAGTAAATGTATTCCCAGAAAATCGTCGCAATGAAATGATTTCATTTGTAAAAAATGGATTAGAAGATTTTTCTATTTCACGTTCGCAAGAACGCGCGAAACATTGGGGTGTAACCGTGCCCGGAGACGACTCGCAAGTAATGTATGTATGGTTCGATGCGCTGAGCAATTATATTACCGCGCTTGATTTTGCAGGTGGCGGCGAACAGTACAATGCATTTTGGGCCGCGGACGATGTTCGCCGCATGCACGTCATTGGAAAAGATATCGTGCGTTTCCACGCTATTTACTGGATCGGCATGTTGCTTTCTGCAAACGTTCCACTTCCTACAGACATTTTTGTGCACGGGTTCTTTACCGTAGAAGGGGAGAAGATGTCGAAATCTATTGGAAATGTAATCGATCCATTCCAACTCATGAATGACTATGGAGTCGACGCAACACGCTATATTCTCCTTCGCGAAATGCCATATGCGGACGACGGGGACTTGTCTAAAGCCCGCATGGAAGTCCGCTATGCCGAACTCGCAAATCAACTTGGAAATTTAGTTTCGCGCGTTGCCGCAATGTCGGTTAAATATTTCGATGGGAAATTAGACGATGTAACTCTCACAAAGGAGATTGCACTTAGCACAAAGGTACGCTGCGAAGAACTCATGCAAACGGCGAACCTTAAAGGGTACCTTGATGCCGCCTTTGAACTTGTCGCAGACGCGAACGATCTTGTAGACAAAAAGGAACCATTCCGCCTTGTGAAGACCGACGAAGCTGGAGCAAAGCAAGTACTTTCTGAATTGCGCGCACAGATTTTACTGATTGCAGAACTCCTGGCGCCCGTGCTTCCAAATTCGGTACAAGTTATTCAAGAGCATTATGCAGGAGTAGTTACCGCACTTCCTCCGCTCTTCCCACGTCGCGATCAAGTATAAAAAAGAGGTGCCCTCGAAGACACGTGTCGTCTTCGAGGGCGCTGTCGTTCTAGCGGGCCGAGTACGGGTAGCTGTAGAGCTGGCCATTGCGGGCGTCGTGGTAGACCACGAGACCGCGCTCATGGGGCTCGGTAGCTTCGACCACGTGGGTGACCTCGAACAGGTCCTCGTCCTGGTCGGCCTCGCTGGGCTTGCGCACGAAGCGGTTGCCACCGAGGTGACTGAGTCCCTTGGCCCACCGCAGCAGGTCCTCGGGGCTCTTGCCGTCGACGTAGCGCTGCTTGATCCCGGGGATCACGACCTTGGCGTCCTCGCGACGCTGTCGTACCTTCCTCAGGCGCTCAGCTTCGTCATCGATTCCCAGACGATCCATCAAAGAACTCAGTGCCAGTCCCATGGAATTCCTATCTCCTACGAGCGACTGATTGTCGCTTCGGTCTTTGTAGACTGAATTCTTCTATCATTTTTCCGCAATATCGTCAACCCTTCGCATCATTCCATATCTTCTGCTAAACTAAGTCCATTATGCAAAAACCCTGGTTAATCGACACACACTGTCACGTGCATTTTCAAGCGTATCAAGCAGACATGCACGATATCGTAAAACGCGCACTCGCAAAGAATATCGCCATGATTACGATTGGTACGCAATCTACCACCAGCGCCACGGGGGCAGATTTAGCGACTCAATATGACGACGTCTTCGCAACGATTGGGCTTCATCCGAATCACGTGCACAAACAAGAATTCTTTGATGCGAATGAGCTACCACCAGAACTTGAAGTGAAAGATTCTGGGCACATAAAAACACGCAGTGAGCATTTTGATCCGGATTACTACAGTCTTCTTGCAAGTAAACCAAAAGTTGTCGGCATTGGAGAATGTGGACTTGATTATTACCGTATTCCCGAAGGAGCCACTTTAGAAAATATAAAGGCGGAGCAGGCGATTGAAGCGCAGGCGCAAATCGGATTTGCCACACAGGTAAAAAAACCTTTGGTAATTCATTGTCGCGACGCGCACGCAGATCAGTACGCATTATTAAAAGCCGAAGTGGACAAGGGGGGACTTTCAAAACGTGGAGTCATTCACTCATTTACTGGAACACTCGAAGAAGCACTTCGTTATATTGATATCGGATTTTATATCGCCTTCAATGGAATCGTAACCTTCTCAAAAGAACTTCCAGAAGTTGCAAAACAAATCCCATTGGAATACTTGCTTGTAGAAACCGATTCGCCGTACCTTACGCCACCACCAAATCGCGGGCAGCGCAATGAACCAGCAAATGTGGAAGACATTGCACGCTTTATTGCAGAATTACGCGGTATTAGTTTAGACGAAATTGCGGCGCAAACGACCGCAAACGCAGTGAAGCTTTTTGATCTGCCTTACACACTGTAAACTAGACTCATGCAATTCAACGATCGGTACGCAAAACTCAATCCCGAACAAAAACAAGCCGTAGACGCGATTTTCGGCCCCGTTGTGGTTTTAGCGGGCCCGGGCTCGGGTAAAACCGAAATCCTTAGCTTGCGCGTGGCGAATATTCTTAAAACTACCGATACCGATCCTTCATCAATTCTTTGTTTGACGTTTACTGAAAACGCGGCAAAGAACATGCGCAAGCGTCTTTTGAAATTAATCGGGCCCGACGCACATCGCGTGTCGCTCTTTACCTTTCACGGATTTGGAAGCTTCCTCATGCAGCGTTTTCCCGAGTTTTTTCACGAAGGGTACAGTTTTCGCCCCGCGGACGACGTGACGCGCATTGGACTTTTGCAAACTATTTTGAAACGCCTACCCGTTGCAAATCCACTCAGCTCCTATTCTGAAGCTCATGGCTTTGTCTACGAACGCGACGTCCTTTCTTGTTTAAGTGATTTTCGTCGTGGAGGCATTCGCCCAGCACAGTTTCATGAAGTCATTGCGCTCATGAAAGAATTTCAAAAAGCGCATGAGACGACACTTTTGAAACCGTTTTTCCCACGCGTGAGTAAAGACACTGCAAATTTAGTACAGTATTTGATTGACGCACTCCGCGAAGCGCCATCCAAATCAATTGGTCTTTTTACATCTCCAACTAT
>CAYPYH010000026.1:0-11566 GCA_964415145.1 uncultured Gammaproteobacteria bacterium | reverse complement strand
CACATGAAAACACCTACCCACATTGAAGTAGCTCCAGCTGGAACTGCCAATGAACTGGTAGAACAGGAACTCTTCTTCGTACGTAAGGACGACCGTCCAGCTCTTTTGAACGCCTGTTTGAAAGAAGCGACTGGATCAGTACTCGTTTTCACTCGTACAAAGCACGGAGCAAGTAAGATCAATAAAATCGTACATGACTTCGGATATAAGGCTGACGAAATCCACTCAAACAAGTCACTTGCCGCTCGTAAGCGCGCGCTTGCAGACTTTAAGAGCGGAAAGATTCGCGTACTAGTAGCCACCGACATCGCGGCTCGTGGAATCGACGTTAAGAACATTAGTTTGGTAATTAACTTCGACGTTCCAGAGAATCCAGATGATTACGTTCATCGTATTGGTCGTACAGGACGTGCAGGATCTGCTGGTAAAGCAATCACCTTCGCAATGCCTGACCAGGTTCGTGACGTACGCGACATTGAACGCCTTGTGAAAAAAGCAATTACGCTCGGAACAATGCCAGAAGGTATTACCGACCCACGCGTAAACAAGCTTGCGTCTGACGGAAGTGGTGGAGGAGGCGGAAAGCGTTTCCACTACAAAGACCGTAACTTCGGTCGCGCTCAAGGTGACGAAAGTCGTCGCGACTTCGGTCGTCGTCCAAACCGTCCATACCGCGCAGGAGGTTCTCAAGGAGGACCTGCTCGCTCTGGAGATCGTCCATCATTTGGTGGAGGACAAGGTGAAGGCGGAGGACGTCGCGAAGCTCGCGGACGCTCAACAGGAGGATTTGGAGGAAGCTCACGCTCTGGTGGATTTGGAAGTAAGCCAGCTGGTTCTTCATACGGACGTTCAGAAGGACGCTCTTACGGAGAACGCTCAAGTGGTGGACAAGGTGGATACGCAGGTCGCCCATCAACTGGTGGTCGCTCAGGCGGATCTTCTGCTGGTCGCACCGGTGGACGTTCAAACTCTAGCGGATACGGTCGCCCATCTGGTGGTCGTCCTGCAACGGGAGCAAGTCGCACTGGTGGACGCTCAGCGTCACCTAGTCGTTCATACTCACGCTAAACAAAAAGAAAGTACCTATCCCGCAAGGGGTGGGTACTTTTGTTTAATGGTACAATTCTCCCAGCTGTGACAATATTACTTTTTATCCTCGGGAGCGTGATTGGAAGCTTTTTGAACGTGGTTATTTTTCGCACGCATGCCAAAGAATCTATTTTGTGGCCCGCTTCGCACTGTGGAAGTTGCAAGCACACCCTTGCTTCATTCGATCTGATTCCTATCTTGTCTTTTTGTGCCTACAAAGGACAATGCAAATACTGCAAGGTAAAAATTTCATGGCAGTATCCACTTGTTGAATTAGCGACCGGCCTCTTGTTTGTCCTGAGCTACCTGCACGCGGGTGATGCATGGCTCTTACTCGCACGCGATCTTATCGTAGGATCCTTTTTAATTGCACTCTTCGTATACGATCTGCGCTATACGCTTGTGCCAGACCAATTCGCCATCCCCGCCGTTCTTCTTGCCCTTGGATTTAATATCGCTCTTGGTATCCATCCCCTCCACCTTCTATACGCAAGTCTTCTTCTTGGTGGATTCTTCCTTGCGCAATATGTGATTTCAAAAGGGCGCTGGGTGGGTCAGGGAGACATTAGTCTTGGCATCCTTATGGGTGCTTATCTTGGAATAGCTCAAGGACTTTTTGCTCTTTGGGTTTCCTATGTGGGTGGCGCCATTGTTATACTATTATTATTGGCTATGAAAAAAGTCCGCATGGGTGACAAAATCCCATTCGGACCCTTTTTGATTCTTGCAACCTTTGCGTCACTTTATTTTTCCAATGCTCTTTTTGCGCTACTTGGGTTCACGAGCGCAAATTAGAGTTCAATCAATGCCCCCTCGGTATACGTGGACAGATCAATCGTATACGAAAGCGTTTTTGTAATTGTCCCGTCCGTATAGGTAAGCGTCACCGCCCGATTATTCACATCCGCCACGATAGAAACAGTACAAGTGCCCGCCGTTGTAAGAACGCTTGTTCCAAGATAGTCCGTATCATGTCGGAATTGTGCAATAACTTCGTCGTGACAACTATACAGAATATTTCGTGCAGCAACTTCCTGCTGCGCATACCGATGGATTGCGAGATTTGAAAGACTCGCTTGAGCAAGCACCAAGGCTGCGCCCATACCTACAATACCAAGCGTAACTACCACCAAAATAAGAGCCATTCCTTCTCGCTTAGTTTTCTTGTACATATGAATTTAACCAAATGGTTGTTGAAAGCGTAAGCGTGAGTGCAGACTGGGCCGTGGTAGCCGTTGCAAGTGGCTTTACGACCAAGTCGATATTAAGGCCCGAAAGATCTCCTGCGCTATTACGAACATAGTTAACCGTGAATGTATCTACCGTCACTTCGTTACCTGTCATAAAACTTGTCACCGCACCTTGTGTAAGCTGTAAACGCTTTACGGTATGGCTCTTCCCATCCGCTGTATACGTGCTATTTACCGCCGTCACCGTATTCACCACGCCGTTACGATCCGTAAAGCGCAATGAGGATGGGTTTACGCCAAAAGTGGACCCTGTAATACTCACATATTGCGCTTCCTGGACTTCATACCGAAGCTCATCAACCACAAGGGCTGTTGTTTGAGAAATTTGTATACGTTCCGCTAATTGCTCCTGCCTTCCTACGACATTGATGATAAAAAGCGCAAGTGCCGGTAAAATAATAGCTACGATGGCAATATATATCACTGTCTCTAGAAGTGTGAATCCAGATTTTTGCATATTAGTTTCCAGGAGTAAATACGCCCGTATCCAAGGTTGATCCATCTTGAAATTCGAATAAAATGCGAATGGTGGAATTTGCCATCGCGCCCGTAAACTGAATCTTTTGCGTAGCGCCCGTACTATTTGCAGGGATCGTGAAATCAACAACATCAATAAGTGTCCCGCTATCTTGATTCCCTGAAGGAGTTCCTGGACCCGACTCCGACCAAACCTTGTCTGTATTAATAAACATTTGTTGTGACCGTGACCCTGGCTTGCTCCACCATACAGTGATCTTCGTTACCGTTGCGTCATATGGCGTTGCATTATCAATATAAATATCACGCAGTTGTTTTGAACCTCCCCAATTTGCCCCAACAAAGCGTAACGTTGGGTATCTAGCCTCAAGCGGCTTAAAACAATCACCCGTTGGCGCCTCCCAATTCACACGAAGTTCACTTGCCTCATATGTACGTGTCTGACCATTTGGCATTGTCCAACTTACTGTACTCGTAAGCTCCTTACTGTCCGTATCTAGCGTACCACCGGTGGCTACCACTAAGCAGTTATCGTCGCGATATACGTCAGCCACAGTCACGGTGCGCGTAAGGCCATGTCCCAATGAAGTCGCTGACCCACTCGCCACGCTCCAGCGATGCGTGACACCACTATAGGTAAGCGCCGCTGTCGCATATGACTGAAGGTCGGTGAATGCAATGGAACGTAATGCACCAATTCCCTGTTCCGCAGACCAACGCGCACGTTCATAGGTATATGCAGAAGAGCTCCCGAGATTTGCGCTTAGCAAAAGCCCCGCCATGGCCGAAAAGAAAATCGCCAAAAGACCAATGGCAATGACCGCTTCCAAAAGTAAACTTCCCTGTCTTTGTTTAGCGTGCATATACAACTAGCCCTGCGGGCGTAATGGTAATAGTACTTGTTTTTGTATTCGTACGAATCGTAACAATACCCGTTTCGTGTGGATCACCCGTCCCTTGTTCAAATACAATTTCTTTCCCATTTCCCGTATACGGAGAAACGTTTACAAGTGCAAATGTCATAACAGCCGATGCGTCTATATTGGTAATCAAATCTTTTGATGTATCACGCGTCGCATAGGTTTCCCCCGCGAAAATCGTAATAGATTCTACACTATTCGTAGTTGCATTCGTTGCGAAATAGACACCCCAGTCACTTGCTCCAACGCCTGCTCGCGCACGCTTTGACGTTTCAACCACCAGCGCACTTATGTTTTTATGCCCGCGTGTTGACGTACTATTTTGCAACATGGATCCAATCGTTAAGAATCCCCCAAATAAAATCGCCATAATTCCCATGACGACCACCAGTTCCAAGACCGTAAATCCCCGGCGCATATTAAATAGCGGTAATCACACCATAAATTGGCGAGATCACAGCAAGCGCCACGAATGCGATCATAATTCCCATCACAATGATAAGGAGTGGCTCTACGAGTACCGCGATGCGCTTTGAAGACTCATCCACTTCTTTCGCGTAAAAATCCGCCAAAAAGAGTAGCATTTTTTCGAGTGTTCCTGTTGCATCCCCCACGTGAATCAGGCGCTGCGCCAGACCTGGGATTAAGAACTTGTACGTCGAAAGCTCTTCTGCCAAATCACGCCCCTGTGTTACATGCTGCTTAATTTCATTAAGCATTTTATTATACGCATGGTTCGTGATTGTACTATTCGCAATATTAAGAGCATCTGTAAGCGGCATTCCACTTTGAAGCAAGGTTCCAAGTAAACGGAAGAAGCTTGCGAGAATAGAGTTCCGAATAATCGCACCTAGTACTGGAACATATAAAAGTACACGATCCCAAAGGCGGCGCGTCAAAGAAACCTGATATGAAAAGAAGAGTGCTGCAAAAAATGCCGCGCCGCCTCCAAATACCTGAGCGGGATAATTCTTAAAGAAATTGGCAGCGATAAGGAGTGCGCGCGTGGTAAACGGCAATTCCACGTGCATCGTTTCAAAGAGCGAAATGATATTAGGAAAAATGAAAATGATAATGAAAATACTCACGCCCATTCCCCCGAAGAAAACAATGAACGGATACATCATGGCTCCTTTAATGCTCTGCTTGAGGTCATACTGCTTTTGACTTTGAATCGCCAAATACTGCAAATTCTCTGAAAGCGTTCCAGAATCTTCACCCGCACGAATAAGGTTAATGAAAATATGTGAGAAAATATGCGAATAACGTTCCAATCCATCCGCCAAACCTTCACCCCCTGCAATACTTTTTGAAACGGTTTCGAGAATTTTTCTCGTAGAACCTGTTGCTTGATCTCGCAATACCTCGATCGCCTGCAATAAAGAGAGGTCAGCGTCTAATAGTACCGATAAATATTTTACAAAGAGCACTTTTTCCTTTTCCGACAAGCGAACATTGAGCCTGGTCCACAAAGAAACACGCTCCTGACGGTCATGTACATTAACTAAAGCACGTGTGCGCGGTTCTTTTTTAACCGGTTCCTTTTTTATCTTTGCAACAACCTCCTCCTTTGCTTTTGCCATACTATTCGTGAACTACACGCATGAATTCCTCCATGGTAGACAATCCTTTCTTAATTTTCTCCATTCCGTCCGCCTGCATAGTACGCATTCCTTCCGAAATTGCCTTTTGACGAATCTCCTCGCTATTTCCGCGCTTTAGAATAAGTTCCTGAATCGCAGGTGAATTGGAAAGGACTTCAAAAATTCCAATACGCCCCTTATATCCACTTTGATCACATTCCGCACAACCCTTTGGTTCAGGAACATCTACGGTCGCTTTTTTATCAAATAAGTGTTCAATAATTTCAGCTGAAAGATATTTGGCTGCATCCGCCTTCTTAAGCGTCTTCATGGCATGGCACTTTTCACATAAACGACGCATCAAGCGCTGCCCAATCGCTACATTGAGCGTGGATGCCACTAAATATGGCTCTACTTCCATGTCGATCAAACGTGGCATTGTGGTTGCAGCGTCATTCGTGTGAAGCGTAGACAAGAGCTGGTGACCCGTAAGCGCAGCATTAATCGCGATCTTTGCCGTTTCCGTGTCGCGAATTTCTCCCACCATGATAATGTCCGGGTCTTGGCGCAGAAGCGAACGAAGTCCGTTCGCGAACGTAAATTTCGCTGCATGGTCTACTTGGCTTTGGTTTAATCCTTTAATTTTAAACTCAACCGGGTCTTCAATCGTAGAAATATTCACGTCGCGCTGGTTGAGCTGGGTCAAAATCGCATAAATAGACGTCGTTTTCCCAGACCCCGTTGGACCCGTGGAAAGAATCATCCCCCAAGGCTTTGCAATTTGCTTTTGAAGACGCACCAAATCTTCGGCATCAAATCCCAAATCGGTAAGCGTTAAACTATGAGAAGAACCCGAAAGTAAGCGCATTACCGCCTTTTCCCCATACACAACCGGGATCATTGAAGTACGCACGTCGATTTGTTCTTCCCCTGCTTTAAAAGCAAAACGGCCGTCTTGCGGCGCACGATGTTCGTCCGAACGCATGTCGGTCATCACTTTCAAGCGCGAAATCATGCGCTCGTGCGTTGGGATATCAAGCGTAAATTCATCTTCCAAGATTCCGTCAATACGCAAACGCACAATAGAAATGCCCCCAACGATCGGTTCAATGTGAATGTCAGACGTACGCTTTTGATAGCTATAAATCATCAATTGGTCGATCAATTCAATAATAATCGTGTCACGCCCCTGTCGGCTATTCGCATTCTTAAGCAATGTTTCAATGCTTTCTTTTTTTACCTTTGCAAGCGCAGCTTCTTTTTTTACAACCGGCGCCGCTGCTGCTTCTGCTTTTTTAAATTTACCCAACATAGACTTTGTCCACATTATACATCAGCAAAATAGTTTGCACGAATTATTCGTGATATACTGTGTATCAGATAATTTAAATAATTTATGCAAAGAACAAAACAAGGGTTTACATTGATCGAGTTGCTCATCGTGATTGCTATTATCGCGATCTTGGCAGCTGCCGTATTCGTAGCGCTCGATCCAGTTTCTCGTTTCCAAGATGCGCGTGATTCTCGTCGTTCAAATGACCTTACGAACCTTGTAACTGCAATCAAGACCAGCCAAGTGGACAATGGTGGAACATATGACACTGCAATCGCTGCTCTAAACGTAGACGAATATTCAATCATTGGAACGGACGTAACTGGATGTAACTCTGGTTGTACCGCACAGACCACTCAAGGCGCTTGTGCTGACCTTACTTCACTTGTGACCGGTGGATACCTTGGATCAGTTCCAATGGACCCAAGCACTGGAGACGCTACGAACACGGACTACTACATTTCTCGTCGTACAAACGGTACGATCGAAGTGGGAGCTTGTGACCCAGAAGGTGGAGTTGCGATCAACTACACACGTTAATCTGTCAGTATAAAAAGAGAGAGCCTTACGGCCCTCTTTTTATTTTACCTACGTAACCTAGTCGCGAATCTTGATTCCAAAATATATTTCGTACGCACGTTTTTCCTCAATCGATAATATATCGATACCTTGCCAGTCCATATCCGAAGGCGTAAGCCATGAAAAACTCGAATGTTCATCCGATAACTGAATCTCCCCGCCCGTATATTCTAAGTCATATACGGTAAGAAATACGTTTAGGTTCTGTTCTGGGAACAAGCGTCGAAAATTGAATAGTGGCCGACCGAATGTATAGCTCACTTCGTCACCAAGCTCTTCACGTATCTCACGCGCAAGAATATCCTCTAGGGGCACCAGTGCTTCGCTTTTATCAATACGTCCTCCAGGCAAGTCTACCTTGTTTCGTTTCTTGCCCCTGAGAAACAGAAACTCATCACCTTTTCGAAGGAGGCCCTTTAGGCCAACTGAGAATTGCATATGTTCAGACATGATCCTATTCTACAATATAAAAAACCCTCAGACAAAACTGAGAGTTTTTTATGGTCGGGCCGGCGGGGCTCGAACTCGCGACCTCTTGGTCCCAAACCAAGCGCTCTAACCTACTGAGCTACGGCCCGTAACTCGGCCAAACTGTAACAGATTTTTGAAAATCAATCAAGACCTTCCCTGCTACATGCAAATAGAGTAGTCTACCCTTGATTATGCGCACCAAATTGAAACACTTTAGAGACAATGCCCAGTCTCCTTTTGTTTTTGAGCCAAGTAAGGAGGATTTTCATTTTATGCACCAAAGTTGGGCGGAGATTTTTGGGAATGCCAACCCAATCGTGCTTGAATTGGGCTGTGGCCGTGGGGCTTATGCCATTGGCCTCGCGCAGGCATATCCTGAGATAAATGTGATTGGAATAGACGTAAAAGGTGACCGTATGTGGCACGGCGTAGAGGACATTAAGCGATTAGACCTTCAAAATGTTCGATTCTTGCGCACGCATATTGAACGCATTGATGATTTTTTTAAACCTGGCGAAATAAGTGAAATTTGGGTCACTTTCCCAGATCCTCGTCCAAAACGCCGTTCGCAGAATAGACGACTTACAGGCCCTCGTTTCTTGGAGCTTTACGCAAGACTCCTAAAACCAGGTGGCACCCTGCATGTAAAAACAGATTCGCGCATGTTGTATGAATTCACCCAGGAATCCAATACGGAAGCCCATTTGTTTACCATTGAAGAGTCCTATGGTGACATTGTGAAAGAAAGTACCAGTGAACTTCTCCACGGGATTCAAACGCTTTTCGAAATAAAATACCGTGCGCAAGGGCGGCCAATTACGTATTTAAGACTCCAAAAGAAAGAAGGATTGTTGGATTCTTGACGTTTAGCCCCCTCTAGGCTACACTTTGTGCACTTCCATGGGTGTGTAGCTCAGATGGTTAGAGCGCAGTCCTGATAAGACTGAGGTCCCAAGTTCGACTCTTGGCACACCCACCATGCCGAGGTAGCTCAGTGGTAGAGCAGAGGTCTGAAGAACCTCGTGTCGACAGTTCGATTCTGTCTCTCGGCACCACCAAGAATCGCTTCTTTACGAAGCGATTTTTGCTTTATTTTTTTATATTATCCAATCTCTTCAACGAACCTTGCCTTATTTTAGTGTATATAGTACACTATCAATAGAAGCCCTTCTAGCGATTGACATGAGCGGTCAAAAATGCTAGAACAGCCTCTCGTTCTTTGGACAATCCCCCCTTCATTGGAGATCCCCATGACCCAGCCAATTCCTGGCTTTTTCGACTTTCACGCCGCCGTGCGGCCCGGGTACCGCGCTCACCGTTCTGCGGTGATCGAGGCAGCCCAAGTGACGCGTGCCGCACTCGCAAGCACCCCGCGGCCGCGCCGTCCACGCGTGGGCGTACTTGTCATCGATGCTGAAGAAGACTTCTGCAACCCCGACGGTCCCCTGTTCGTAGGTGGTCGCTCGGGCAATGGCGCCGTCATGGACTGCGCCCGCACAGCCGAGTTCATCTACCGCGAGATCGACAACATCACTGATACCGAAAGTACGGTCGACGAACATTCACCCTTCCAGATCTTCTTCGATCCGTTCTGGGAGCAGGCGAATGGCGGCCTCCTTACCCCGCACACCGAGATCATCCTCGATGCGAAGGGTCATCTGGTGAACCGCGTGCCTGGCGGCGAAGTACTGCACATGGACATCGTGCCTCGGCGCGAACTGTGTGACTGGCTCCCTGGCAACTACACGCACCTGGATCTAACTCTGGAAACCAAGGCGTACTGCCAAGCTCTGCAGAACAAGGGCCGGTACAACCTGTACCTCTGGCCCCTGCACTGCCTCAAGGGAACGTCCGGTCAGGCCTTGAGCCCAGTGATCGAAGAGGCGTGGATGTACCACACCTTGGTGCACGGAAAGCCCGGACACATCGAATCCAAGGGCATCGAGCACTTGAGCGAGCGTTACTCCGCATTTTCCTCCGAGGTGATGTGGGGCCGCGATCATGCTCGAAAGATCGGCTCGCGCAGTGATGGACTACTGCACCGTATCCAGCAGTGGCAAGCACTGATCGTGGTCGGTCAGGCCGGCAGTCACTGCGTACGCTCTTCGGTTGATGACCTCATCCGCCGCCTGCGGCGCACGAACCCGCAGTTCATTTCGCGGATCTACATCGCAATCGACTGCATGTCGAGCGTCGTCGTTCCAGGCGTGGTGGATTACACGCCCCAGTTCGAAGAATCGCTCGTCCGTTGGCAAGCGGCGGGATGCAAGCTCGTCCTGTCCACCGACCCCATGGAGTCCTGGCCGGGCATGCGTGAGATCCTCGCGACCTGAGCACAGCTCCCTACGCCCCGCCGTTCGCGCACACTGCGCGTCCGGCGGGCTACTTTTTTTGCGTGAATATAAAAAGCGCCCCACGCCAGCGTAACTGGAGTGGGACTTCGTTGTGAGCGGGATTAAACCTTGGGTGGCTGCGCTCCTTCCAAGATCACGGTGGATCCGTAGCGCGGTCGAGCGTGAACTCGATGGCACCCGGGCGCGAGCGGTCCACCTTCCCTTCACCGTAGACCTTGTCGCAGATGAACTCGGCCACGAAATCCGGATCCATGAATGAATCCATCTTCACCGTGGTGCCTGCGAAGAAGTCGGTCTTCATACCCCATGGATTGAAGATGAAGACCTTGGAGCCAGGGATGTCGCGCTCGAGCTCGAGGGCGAAGGTGCGTGCGAAGTGAACCTTCGCCGCCTTGCAACCAGCGAGCACCGCGTGCATCTTGCCAGGAACATGTGCGAGCGTGGAACCGATCACGATAAGATCATAAGGCTGAGGCCTCTCCACCTTCATGCGACGACGATGGAATGCCGCGATGAACCGCATGTACCCAAGCACATGCGTCTGCACAAGCTCCTCGATCTTCGCGTCGTCCATCTGGGCGAGCGGTCCCGCACCGTACACACCAGCGGTCAGGTAGACCTTCTCGTATTCATGTACGCCGATCTTTGCGTACGTCTCAGGCTTCGTGATGTCGAAGGGTTCCCCGTAGGGCCGCGTACCACTGCGACTCGCGGAAGTCACATCACCACCTTGCCTGAGCTTGCGCACAAGGGCAGCACCAAGGCCACGAGAACCTCCCACAACAAGTGCGGGATCAATGGGAACAGATGCACACATGTTGTCTCCCTCTGACCAATCGGTCAGTGACGATTTGTTCGTCTGTGAGCAATATAGGCCAGCTTTACAATACGTACAATCTGTCGTACAGTTCCGACAACACACCTATGTCTGACCTTATTTTAGAAAAATTAACGGACCTCGGATTCAGCACACAAGAAGCCAATGTGTATTTGGCGCTTGTAACTCAGAGTCCGTCGGGGGCCGCGCGTATTGCAAAGCAACTCGCCCTTTCTCGCAGTACGGTTTATACGATCATCGATCGCCTCATGGCCAAAGGCCTCCTTGTGACTTCGTATCAAAACAATGTAAAGCAATTTGCGGCTGCACCTACAAGTGCACTCGACGCACTACTTCGCCGCGAAGCACTCGATGCTAAAAAACGATTAGAGAGTTTTAGTACACTCTCTCCCCTCTTAGCAGCAATCACCAATCAAAGCGGCGAGACGCCAAAGATCACGCACATTGAAGGAAAAGATAGTTTACGAAAAATCTATTTAGACATGTTGCGTGCGGCACCCAAAGGCGCATTGCTACGTGTCATTCGTGATGACTTCAAATGGAATGATGATTGGGAATTTGTGCGCACCGAAGAATGGGAAAAGCGCACTGGAACATTGCGTAAAGAAAAGAATATTTATGCACATGTGCTCTTGAATGAAAGTCCTCAGGAGAAAAAACATGTCACGCACT
>CAYPYH010000025.1:0-11642 GCA_964415145.1 uncultured Gammaproteobacteria bacterium | reverse complement strand
ATTCGACCGCAACAAGTCCGCACTCCTTCAAGACATCGGCAAGCCCTTCGACCTCGCGCACTTCGCACGGCCACGCCGCCCTGTGTCGCTGGGATTCATTCCCGTGGCAGAACGTACCGGGTTCGTGAAGCCGGTCCCGCGCGTGCTCGATCTGCCAATCAAGATGGCAGGAAATGGCGAGTACCGAATCCCCAAGGAGCTGACACAGTTCGCTGACGTCATTCGCCGCATGGCGGAATACGAAATGCGTGCGAACCCGCGCTGGCACGACTACTACGCCTACCTGACCATCGACCAAGCCATGGTGCGACCCAATGTACAGCTGCGCGAAGCACCCTGCCACGTGGACGGCTTTCAGGGAGATCGTTGGAACCCCAAGCACCCCGGCAACCACACCTACACGGTCGCCAACACACTGCCCACATGGTTCTACCCCATGCCCTTCGACTTCAAGGGTTTCGACACCAAGAAGTTAGATATCTTCTGGGAAATGAACTACCAAGTTGCGCAGGCCAACTCTGCAATTCGGTGGTCGCCCGAAGATTGGGAAATCACGCTCATGGACTGCTACTGCGTGCATCGCGGACGCGAAGCGAGCGTGCCAACGAATCGCACCTGGATTCGCCTGAGCTTCGAGACACGCATCTTCGACCGCTTGGGCAATGGCCACAATCCCCTCTTCGACTACCACTGGGACATGATCCCACGCGACATCGAAGAACTTGGCCTCACCGCCCTACACACAGATTCCGACCCGTCGCTGCGCGTATTCCCCTGGCAAGCGCTTGATGGCTCGCCACTTCCCGAACACGCACCCAAGACCAAGCCCAATTTGATGCCCCTTGGCCCCGGAGTGATTCCACCCAAGTGGCGCGACTACGAAATGCCCTAAACCAAAAACCAGCTCGTCGCACGGACGTAGCTGGTTCTTTTTTTTAAATCACGTATGTACCATTTTCGTACACCGTCTCTCCGTCAATCATAACGCGCTGCGTGTCCACGAATACATCTACGTGGTATTTACTTGAACGCTTAGGAAGTCCTGCTTTCGCATAAATGGTATGCTTATGCCCAATCGACAAATGGATTCCGCACATACGTTCATAACTTCCAATATCATTAAGCACTCGTGTGCGCGTCATTGCGCGATTCATTCCAAAACCAAGTTCGCGAATACGCAATTGTTCATCTGCACGAATCTGATCAAGTACCGCCACGAATCCTTCGGGCGCCCCTGGGGCGTCTACAATAATTCCCTTTTCAATTACCACGGTGATTGGTTCTTTTGAAATTTGCACATGAAAATTTGCATCTGCATAGGCAAACAACTTTACCGTTCCGTTCACCCCTTCCAAATTCACCGGCTCGGTAAATACTTCTCCAATCGGGAATTGTCCTCCTCGATTTTTCATACCCGTATAATCCCCTACATTCAACTTTGCCGTCTCAAAATCACATTCATATACCAATTCGGCATCGCTACTAGAAACTACAATGCGCTTTGCTTTATCGATTCGTTCTTTGAGTTTTGCCCCAAGACCACGGTAATACGCCGGATCGTATTCAAGCGAATCAATATACGTATTACACTCTTCACCCGTCATGCGCGATAAATGCGGGTGCTCAATCACCGCCAAATCGCGATTAAATAATTCCAAACGGAAACGGAAGTCGTTCAAACGGAAACTTGATGATTGCACTAATACAACCAAATCTTTTGGCGCGAGCGTGTCGATTATGGCACGAATATCGTTCGGGTCCGTATTCGCAAAATCGATCATTGTTGCGTCTGGCATTGCTTGCGCGTATCCGTCCGCCAAAAGCGAAGAAAGCTCAGAACTACGATCATAAATCACAAGCGCCTTACGGTCAGGCGTGTGTATGATCGCATGCGTAATAATATCCTTTAAATTCTGCACTAATGCGGTGTTCATAGGGTTTAGCGGCATCCTATCATTTTATCTACTTAAACTCAAAATATCAATATTACTCCCTCTATGATCTTGTTCACACCCATCCCCCTCCTGCATGTGCGCGCATGCTATACTCCATACAAACATCTATGCGCACGCAAAGACATGTGAGCAGTCACTGGCTCCTACTCGCGCTTTCGGCAGGCATTCTTTTATTCTTGTTCATCACCATGGCGAATGAAATAAAAACGAAGCCTCACGTCACTATCAATAGGCCTATCGCGAATCGTTTTCAATCCCTTCCTGTAGACGACCTCTCCACTCCGCTCAATACACGCTTTGAAGACATGAGGACAGATGGATTTTGCTTAAACGCCCTTACACTTAATACAGATACAAACGAGACAGACTGGGAACAGGCACGCAATTTCCTTGATGGTCATTTTTATAGTGATGCTGGGAATATGGAGCTCTCTTTGCGCACACTCCTTAGCGAAGACCCAAATTCTACCGTCATTAGTCTTTGCCGATTTTCAGAAGAACTCTATGCGTTGCGCCAAATGGAAACCGGCGACGAATTCGCAGCATATAGCCTTGCAAAAATCGCAAACCCCTCTATTACTACCACTCCATTCATTCTTCCGCTAGGTCGCGTACTTGAGATGCGCACGAATATCTTTGAAGATGACGCCCTGTTTATTTCTGCGCGCCAAGGCGATGCCTCTTATACCGCTTGGTATTATTTTAAATTTAATCCGGCACAAAACGGACTTGAACAAGTAGAATGGTGCGACCGCTGGTACGGTGGAGGAAATTCTCCGTATGGCAATGAACCTAACTTGATGTGTGAATATACCTACGCATTTTAAACTGTGCGTGTATAATCTTACCTTTTGCCAGCACCCGCAACCAATGCTACCCTATCCACAACTATGAAAAAGCGTGTCGTCATTGTAGGAGGTGGACTTGCGGGACTGTCCGCCGCCCATGAATTAAGTTCACACAAACAATTTGACATCACCGTTCTAGAAATCGAATCGCATATCGGTGGTCGCGCACATACAAAAATAATAAATGGCGTCGCCGTTGATTTTGGTGGATTCATTATTTATCCTTGGTACAAAACCTTCTCTGCGCTTCTTAAAAAGCTAGGACTTACAAAGGAGCTGGCACGCATTCCGCTCAAAGATATTTTCTTTGACGTACACGGCGATGGAACCTATGAGCACACTCCTCCAAAAATCCATGCCTCATTTCACTTTTTGAAATTCATCTGGCATCTACTTATTCCTGGCCTACGCTTTCAAAATAGCTCACGTCCTCATTTGAATGGATTTAGCGGGCGCACAGTACAAGAACTTCTCATCCTTTGTCGTAAAGACAAGAATACGCCGTCAAAAATAGAACTCTATTTTGACACGGTAAGTCAGGGGTATTGCTATGGCTCTTTTGGAAAATACAAAGCAGCTTTTGGTGTACCCATGATCGTAAAATCTATTTTATACGGAAGTGTAAAACATTCTTCCTACTTAAAAGACGGCCTTGTCACTATGACTGCCGCCCTTGTAAAGACACTTGAAGCTCGCGGAGTAACCATTAAAACAGACGCTCCCGTCTTTTCAATCGATCCAGCACGCCACACCATAAAAACACAGCGTGAAGATATTGATGCTGACATCATCGTACTTGCACAGCCAGCAAATGCGATTGTTGAACAATCCATCAACTGGAATGAAAAAAAGGATGGCCCTTCGTGTGAATATACAAAATTCGTTATTGCGACTGTTCGTTTTGATAAAACTCCAACAGTCAACCAAAGTACGCAATGGGGTGCGGTATTCTACAAGGAACGCCCTCATCAAAAAACACAAATTCTTTCGAGCATTAACCTTGAAGCCCTTTATGGCCCCAACCTAGCCGGACATGTAAATCTTAATATTCGCCTTCTTGACGACCATGTCATTCCTGACGCAGATGACCTTTTGGACATCCTTTATAAAGACATTCAAGAACTCTTTCCAGACACTGACCCTTTGGAAATCGTAGAAATGGCCTTTTGGCCCCACACGATGCCTATTGCCCAGGAGAACTTTGTGCGCAAAATACGCCAATCTCAGGGAAAAAACAATGTATTCTATGCCGGCGACTACTTAGGTTGTCCCTCCATGGAAACGGCCGTCGCTACTGGAAAATACGCCGCAAAACTGATTTTACGAAGACAAAAATAAAGAAATGGCCCCAATCGGCCCCCGCGCCCTTTACAAATTATTGGTTTTTTGGTATTCTTCGCGCGAAATATACTTATGAAGGAGATTCGAAATATCGCGATTATCGCGCACGTAGACCACGGAAAAACGACCCTTGTAGACGCCATGCTTAAACAGTCTGGAACTTTTAGCGATCGTGAAGAGATTGTAGAGCGTGTCATGGACTCAAATGAGCTTGAACGTGAACGCGGTATTACTATTTACGCAAAAAACACTTCAATTCTTCTTGGCGACAAGAAAATCAATATTGTGGACACCCCAGGTCACGCTGATTTTAGTTCTGAAGTAGAGCGCGTACTTCGTATGGTGGACTCTGTTCTTTTGCTTGTAGACGCATATGAAGGTCCAATGCCTCAAACCAAATTCGTACTTCGTAAGTCACTTGAATTGGGACTTAAGCCGATGATTGTTATCAACAAAATCGACAAGCCAAGTGCGCGTCCTGACGTTGTTGTAAACATGCTCTTCGACCTTTTCGTAGAACTTGGAGCGAACGACGAACAGCTCGATTTCAAATATGTATACGCTGTTGCTCGCGACGGAGTTGCCCACAAGGATTTGAACGATGGTAGCACCACCCTTCAACCACTTTTCGATATGATTCTAGAGAACGTTCCACCAGCACCAAGTAACACTGCCATTCCAATGCGTATGCAGTGTGTGAACTTGAAATACGACAACTATCTTGGTCGCGTAGGTATTGGACGTGTGTACGAAGGAACAATTACCGATGGTATGACCGTTACCCGTATCGACATTGATGGAAACCGCACTAAGCATAAGCTCACAAAGCTTTTCACTTGGAAAGGACTTGAGCGTATTGAAGTAAAGGACGCTCCCGCTGGAGATATCGTTGCGATCGCTGGAATTCCTGAAGTAACCGTGGGTGAAACACTTGCTGAATTAGATTCTGCAGAACCAATGCCAGCTATTGGGATTGACCCTCCAACACTTACCATGGACTTTATGGTAAACAATTCCCCATTCGCAGGTAAAGAAGGAACATTCGTAACTTCTCGCCAGATCCGCGAACGTTTGGAAAAGGAATTGCAAACAAATGTTGGACTTCACGTAGACTTTTCACAAAATGACGCTTATAAAGTAAGTGGTCGTGGTGAAATGCACCTTGGAATTCTTTTGGAACAAATGCGTCGTGAAGGATTCGAACTTCAAGTGAGTCAGCCAGAAGTAGTAATGCAAGTGGTAGACGGTGTTCAACAAGAACCATACGAAAGCGTTGTTATTGATGTACCAGATCAATTTGCAGGAACCGTCATTGAAAAATTGGGACGTCGTAAAGGTGAAATGACCACCATGAACTCAGAAAATGGCTCTACACGTCTTGAATACACCATTCCAACTCGCGGACTTCTTGGATACCGTACAGAATTCATGACCGACACAAAAGGAGAAGGAATCTTAGCTCACCAATTCTCAAACTACGGCACACACAAGGGTGTGATTGAACGCCGCAGCACAGGATCTCTCATCTCTGGATTCAACGGTATCACCACCGGGTATGCGCTCGATGGATTGCAAGAACGTGGATGGCTCTTCGTGGGACCAGGAGTACCAATTTACGAAGGAATGGTTATTGGTATGAGCATGAAGGAAAACATGACCGTAAACGCCATTCGCGAAAAGAAGCTTACCAACATGCGATCTTCTGGAGCAGACATGGCTCTCAAGCTTACTCCGCCACTCGACGTTGACTTGGACCGCGCACTTGAATATATTGACCGCGACGAATTGGCTGAAATTACGCCAAAGAATGTACGTATTCGTAAACGCTACCTTACCGAAGGTGAACGCAAGCGCAATAACGTTGCCTAGTTCTCTACATAAACGCTCCCGTCATTTGACGGGAGCGTTTATTTTTCTTAATCTATAAGCACGGAGGGGGAATCATGTCTGACATCCTGTTCGTGGCCAGCGAGGAAGGGCGCACCATGTTACGAGAAGTCCTCACCTCGTGCATGAAAATGCGCGTGACTCTAAAACGTCTTCCAGACGAACTCGCAGTACGTGAAGCCGACCCGCCTGTGCACGTCTACCGTGCGATCATCATTGCACATGCGCACCTCCCACCCTGCACCCCAAGCACGCCCGTCGAGAGACTCCCCAATCAAAAGTGGCACCTGCAAGATCCAACAACAAGCGGCATTCGCGTCTTAGATTGGATTGTGATGGAATGCAAAAAACTCCGCATATCCACGCCACCAATATTCTTTGGTTGCCACGTGTGCGTAGAAAATGCAGACATTGACCATCGTGAAAACGTACGAAGCCGTGGTGGCATCCCCTTTTACATCGACTCCACAGCAGCAGGCAACCGTACTGCCGACGGTACACTCACTGTACTTGGACTCATCAATCGCCTCGCCGAAATCGCCTAAAGATCACGTACAACGAGCACATGCTCGTTCTTATTTTTGCGTAAGCATGTCTTCAATCTCAAGCAGGCGATTGTATTTCGCTAAACGTTCAGAACGCGAAGGGGCTCCTGTTTTAATATATTCCGCGCCAACACCTACCGCTAAATCTGCAATCGTGGTGTCAGACGTTTCACCAGACCGATGCGAAATCACAATCTTTTGCCCTGCCTTTTTTCCAACCGCAATCGCTTCCATGGTTTCGCTAACCGTTCCAATTTGATTCATTTTAATTAGCACCGCATTTGTCGCCCCAAGCTCAATACCTTTTTTAATACGCTCCGGATCGGTTACGTAAAAATCGTCCCCTATCACCATCATTTTTTTACCGTGCACTTTCATAAAAGCTACCCAATCGTCCCATGCATCTTGTTCAAGTGGATCTTCGATCGACATCATTGGATATTTCTTACTCCACTCTTTGATTAAATCGCTCATATCCTTTGCGGATAACTTTCGACGATCTGTTTTTAGAACATATTTTCCTGTACGAGAATCAAAAAACTCACTTGCTGCAATATCAATTCCAAATCCGATCTGAGATTTTAGTTTGTACTTTGCTTTACGTGTAGCCTTCGCAAGATATGCGAGTGCGTCTTCGGTCTTTCCAACGTCTGGCGCATAACCTCCCTCATTCCCTACATCGGTATCCAATCCGTCGGCATGCAAGATTTCTCCGAGTGCATGAAAGATTTCCGAACCCGCCTGAAGTTTACGTGCAAAGGTTTTAAATCCATGAGGAATCACAATGAACTCCTGCATATCTAAATTCGTATCTGCATGCGCCCCTCCGTTAAATACATTCATAAGTGGCGTAGGAAGCGTATATTTTACCTTTCCGCCATACATGTACCGAATGTATTCAAACAAAGGCATGCGCGCACTATTAGCCGCCGCATGCATGGCCGCCATGGAAACAGAAAGAATCGCATTGGCACCCAGGATGCGCTTATTGGGCGTTCCGTCCAATAAGCGCATGGTTGTATCTAAATCAATCTGATCATATACATTCTTTCCGTAAAGCGCTTTGAAAATTGGACCATTCACATGACCAACCGCTTTCAAAACTCCCTTCCCCCCATAGCGTTTACGGTCGCCGTCACGCAATTCAATCGCCTCGTGACGCCCCGTAGAAGCACCCGACGGCACAGAAGCGAATCCACGCACGCCGTTATCAAGCATGACCACCGTGTATATGGTTGGGTTCCCGCGTGAGTCTAAAATTTCAATCGCATGAATGTGCTCAATTTTTTGCATCATATTATTTACGTAAAACGTCTAATCCAGGCATGCGCTCCCCTGACAAATAAGAAAGTGTCGCACCACCTCCGGTGGATAAGAAAATATGTCCAGCCAAATCTTCAGGATCAATAAGTTCAATCGTATCACCTCCCCCAATCACCACACGCGCCTGCGTTGCATGACGCATCGCGTCCACAATGCTCAGTGTACCATTTTTCCCTTCTTCCTCCTCAGTGATTCCCACAGGTCCATTCCACAAAACGCTCTTCGCTTCCAAAATTGCCTGACTATATACCATTTCGGTATCTGGTCCGATATCAATAATACGTCCTCCATCTAACTTTAACTTATCCACCATCTGAATAGAAATCGTCTCGTCCTTTTCTACACGCACATCAATTGGCAATTGAATCTTTTCTTTAAACTTCTTTTGAATCCAGCGCATTGCCTTACCTTCTTTCAACTCCATCACAAAGGCGCTTCCCAAAAGTACCGCGGATGCTTTTGGCGCAAGGCATTTAAGCAAAGGGACCTTTGTTTCCATCTTAATTCCACCAAGCGCAAAAACAAAAGGTGCTTCAAATGGCACATTTAGTATTTCGATTTCTTCTTTCAGTAAACACCCCGCATAGGAAGGAATATATTTAGTAATCTTATGAACCGAAGCATGCTTACGGTGACAAACGCCAAATGCATTGTTTATATAAATATCTCCAAGCGCCGCGAGTGTTTTTGCAAAACTTCGACCATTCGCCTCCTCTTCTTCAAAAAATCGTAAGTTTTCCAATAATAAAACGGCCTCTGGATTTTCCCTCCACTTACGGTCACATGCGTCTTTTGTAAATTCAGTCACATGCACCACCGAGCGCTCTAGAATCGCTTCTAGGCGCGGAATCAAATGCTTCGTACTGAGTGTCGCTTCTTTTCCCTTCGGACGACCACGGTGCGTCATTAAAATAAGCCGTCCTCCAGAAGCCAAAATAGATTCCATATCAGGAAGCGCTCGAGTGACACGTATAGGATGTACATCTAATGGGTCAATATTAGCGTCCACCCGCATAAGCACACGTGTGCCATGCGATACCTGTGAACCATCAAAATAATTTACTGACTCGAAGCGCATATATGCTTTTTAGTGAGCCACGCACGAAAGGCTCCCGGCCATGGCATGACTGTAACAAAATAACGCACATGAATAAATTGTTTTGCAATCCATCCAATAAAGCCTGCTACCTGAATCCCATATCCACCACCCGCTGCATAATGCCCCCCTAAAGCAATGACTCCTGGGTATCGTCGTGGCGGAACATAACGATGACTTGGTTCCATTCCTTGCACACGCGCCAAAATAGTCTGCGCGAGTACCGCCGACTGATCTACTGCTGCCCAGGCAGTTGGAGGCACCACACATTCATTATGCGAGTCCCACACACTTCCACTATCACCAATCGCGTATATCTGTTTTGCGTCCTTCACTTCCAAATACTCATTCACAAGCAAACGTCCTCCGTCGTCTTTTGTATAAGGCATGGCTACAAGTATGGGATTTGGCTTTACGCCCCCTGCCCACAACAATAAATCGGCACTCAGTAATATTTCTTGATCTTTTTGCTTCAATACAAACTGTTCTCCACGCACGCCTTTCATGAGCGTGCTTGGAAGCACATGAAGCCCAAGCGCTTTTGCACGCTTTGCTGCACGCTTTTGAATATACGGTGAAAAACGCTGCAAAAGCGCTGGTCCTCCGTCCACCAATGTAATCTCTAATTGCGTAAGCTTATATTTCTTACGTAAATATCCCAATTCCATTGCCGTCTCCACCCCCGTCGCCCCCGCTCCTGCAATCACAATCTGCTTCTTGCGGTCTTCCTTAGAAGCTTTTAGCCATTTCAAAAATGCTGCGTACGTTTCCTCAATGTGCTCCGGGGTATTAAGTGTACATGCGCGACTTGCAACATCTTCCATACCAAAGAAATTCGTCTGAGAACCAAGTGCAAAAACAAGATGCGTGTAGTGCAATGTGTCACCACTTTCAAACACAACATGTTGCGTTTCGACATTTACATGTGCAATGTGCGCTTCACGAAATTCAATACGATCCCCATACGGCTTTAAAAGATTTGGAAAATAAAATTCACACATGCGTCGTTCACGCTTATGCCATGCATCTGCAGGTATTCGGTATAACCAGGGGGTGTACAAATGATACGGCCGCGAATCTACAAGAATGATTTGTGCTTGTACTTTTTGTTTCGCGAGTCGTATTGCGGTTCCTAGTCCTCCAAATCCAGCCCCTAAAATAACAATGCGTTCCTTAATCATGTAATTTAGCCAAAAAGAATAAATCTCCACCATTTTTTACCGCGTGTTCCGTCGAAAATGATTCCGTCGATTCCAAGCGCGTGACCAAATCCACCACTCGCCATGAGCGCGAATAACACAAAGTAAATCACGTGATAATCTATGAGTCCAAATGCTGTGTTTTCAACGAAGTGCGCGAAGTAATAAAGTACCATCAATAATGCTCCGAAGAATGCCGCAGGGCGAACCAAAAGTCCGATCACAAGGGCGAGCCCGATGAGGGCGAGCCCCCACACGTTCAATTCCGAAATAATCGTACTGCTCGCAATCGCCTTGAAGAAATCCGCGAAAGGACCAGTCGCTGCATTTAAATAACCTTCCGCAGTCCACCCGCTAAAAATCTTAGAAACACCGGTCACCAAGAATTGCAGCCCGAGAAGCACGCGCAAAGCAACAAGTAAAATTCCTGAAGCGGTCGCATGTGATCCACCGAACATTGTTTCTGTGATTGTTCTAATTTTCATATTTATTTATGCAAAATACATAGCCATTTCAGCCAAGCGATTTGAGTATCCCCACTCATTGTCATACCACGCAACAACCTTAACCAAGTTCCCACCCGTTACGCGCGTGAGACCAAGGTCGATTGTTGCAGAATGTGAATCACCAATAAAATCAGTCGACACGAGCGGTTCATTCGTGCAAGTTACAATCCCCTTCCAGCGCGCTTTTTTACAAGCAGCTTCCATTGCTGCATTCACTTCTTCGATTGTGACTTGTTCTTTCTCAACCAAGACAACCATGTCAGAAAGCGAAACTGTTGGCACTGGCACGCGAATAGAAATACCGTCAAAAAGACCAGTCAATTGCGGTAATGTGGCGGCCGTGGCAATCGCCGCACCAGTAGACGTTGGGATCATATTCATAGCCGCCGCACGCCCACGACGCAAATCTTTTGGCTGCGGGCTATCAACGAGCGCTTGCGAACTCGTGTATCCGTGAACAGTCGTTAACATCGCCTTTTGCACCCCAAAAGCTTCGTCCAAAATCGCAAGCACTGGAGCGATTGAATTGGTTGTACAAGAAGCATTGTTGATGATTTTTCCCGTTTCCTTCTTCGCTTCAACTCCATTAGCACCGAAAACATAGGTAGGAATGTCTCCGCCCTTACCTGGCGCCGAAATCACCACCTTGCGTGCGCCACCTTTCAAATGCAAACCAGCTCCCGCCGCGTCACGGAAAAATCCAGTACACTCAATCACCGTATCTACCTTTAATTTTCCCCAAGGAAGTTTAGACGGATCCTTTTCGGCAAACACTGGGATTTTTTTCTTTCCAATTTGCAAAAATCCTTCCCCTGCTTTTACTTCCTGATCCCAACGACCATAATTCGTATCGTATTTAAGCAAATACGCGAGTGTTGCTGAATCTGTTAAATCATTGATAGCAACAACGTCGAATCCCTTACGTCCCCAAGCGGCCTTAAG
>CAYPYH010000024.1:0-11808 GCA_964415145.1 uncultured Gammaproteobacteria bacterium | reverse complement strand
TGGATATGCGCAAAGATACATCGCCCTATTTATTTGTAAGCCATGACCGCGCGAAGGGGGGTCGTGAACCGATGCCTTTAAGTCCTCGCTCGGTGCAGCGTGTGATCGAGCGCTGTGCGACCATTGCTGGAATCACCAAACGGATTACACCACACGTATTGCGTCATACCTTTGCGACCGACTTACTTCAAAATGGAGCGGACATTCGTTCGATTCAAACTATGCTTGGGCACGAATCAATTACAACCACACAGGTGTATACGCATGTGACCGACAAACATTTACGAGACGTGCATAAAAAGTTTCATAAAAAATAACAGCGAGCAACCGTCCGTTGCTCGCTCGCAAGCGCGGTACTAGTAGAAGTACCGCGCTTCTGTTTGGGGCATCCAGCCCGCCGGGGTCCACTCCAGACTGCCTGCCGGCAAGTCGTAGGAGTACTCCGAGTTGGAGTCGCAGAAGACGTGCACGACCGGCTCATCGCCGATCATCAGCACATCGTCTTCTGAGAACCACAGCGCCCCATCCGTCAGCGCCATCCAGCCGCCCTTGGTAGCCGCGAAGATGCGGCGACCACGCAGGCTGCCACTGGAATGGCAGTGCTGCTGGAGGACGAGAAGGCCATAGCCCTCGGGAATCCCTTCCGTCGGGAGCTCGAGTGGCTCCTCGGGGATTGTCTCCGGGCACCGGCCCTCATCCCAATCCCAGGCTTCTTCGTCGTTCATGCATACTCCCGTTGGTTTCGGGTTCGCTACCGGAAATGGCAGCAATCCGCGAACGGAGTAGAATATCAAAAATAAGGGCTTTTGTCAATGGAGTTCGACAATTTGTTGCCTACTTGTTAGCATGGTTTTATATGAATTTTGCAGAATATCAGACCTATGCGGCGCGTACGGCTCTTTATCCAGGGCGCGGAAGCAATGGATATTATCCAGCCATGGGATTGGCCGGCGAAGTAGGAGAAGTGCTCAATAAAATGAAAAAAGTGATGCGTGATGACGGTGGAGTGGTGACCGATGCACGTAAAGAAGATCTGAAGTCAGAGCTCGGAGATGTGTTGTGGTATTTGTCGGCACTGGCGGACGAATTAAAGATCACACTTGAAGATGTAGCGCTTACAAATATTCAAAAGCTTAAAGGGCGACAGGAACGAGGAACACTTACCGGATCTGGCGACGCACGATAGAAAGAAAAAAAAATGACCGAAAGGTCATTTTTCTTTTGGGTGCTAAGCTTGACGAAAACGTAAAAATAGGTAAAGATCACATGTCCCTTGGAGGATTCAATGGAATGGTCTATCGCGTGGCGTGTACTCTTGTCGACCACGCTCTACGGTTCCTGGCACTTAATTGCGGCATGGGCGGAACTGCCCGTGTATGTGACGACATTCGCTTTCGTGATTGGATTCGGGACTGTAGCGACTGGTTACGGCGTGTGGAATGTATACCCGCAAGTGCCCATGGCGCTGGTGATGGGAATCATCTTCGCACTGTTGGCGGCAGTGTGCATGCTCACTTTCATGCGTTCGCAAGTGGCGATGGATAACGCTTGGACAAAGCTGGCGGTAGCGGTATTTGCGGGATCACTCAATGGCATAGCGACGGTATCGCTCAGCTACATTGCTCAGTCGAGTAGTGCGGGCACGGCGATTGGCCTCATGAACATGGGCACAGTACCTGTGACCGTGTTGTGTGCGGCGCTCTTCTTCAACAAGGGTCAGCTGGATTACCGAACGTGGCTCATGATGTTCTTTGCATGTCTGGCGGTGGCGTCACCCCTGTACTTGCCTGCGCGCTCGAGTGCTCCGATTACCGTGAAGCCTTAGTGACTAAGGTGTTCGTGCACTGCTGTAAGGTGGTGCTTCTTTTTTTATAAACAAAAAACCACTCTTGCGAGTGCTTTTCTGCTGGGGCGACCACCGGGAATCGAACCCGGAATAGAGGTACCACAAACCCCTGTGATAACCGTTTCACCATGGCCGCCATATTCTGGTGCGCCCGGTAGGAATCGAACCTACGACCTTTGGCTTAGAAGTCCACCGCTCTATCCAACTGAGCTACGGGCGCAAATGCGTTCGTTCCAGCCGGAAGGCTGTAGGAGGAGTGTAGCGCTTTTGTCTAATAAAATCAAGTCCCCCACCCCTCTCTTTATATATTTACACCCGACGCTTAGAGGTCTATACTGAAATTACTATGAAAAAGCTCTTACTTCCACTCTTTGCACTTGTGCTGATTGGTGCCGGGTGTTTTGGAAAAAACACGGCAAAGCCAGCAGATCAGGCGAATAATCAGAATGATGCGCCTGCTGCACAAGAACCTATGACGCCGACAGTGCAAGATTCCATTAATGGAGATGCGGTTGCTGTTTATGAAGGTGGTACTTTGCAGTCTTTGCAGTCGGCACAGAGTAATATTTATGTGACTTCCCCACTTCCTAACGCGACAGTAGGAAATAGTCTTGTTATTACCGGAAATGCACGTGTATTTGAGAATACGGTAAGCTATCGCGTAAAAGATGTGTCGGGAGCAGTACTTTCTTCTGGGTTTGCGACGGCCAATTCGCCAGATATTGGACAATACGGCGCATATCAGTTCAATGTAAACCTGTCTGCTGTGCCCGCGCAGCCACTCATTATAGAAGTATATTGGGCATCAGCGAAGGATGGATCGGATGCAGACTTGGTGAGCTACGTGGTACAAAAACAATAAAATTAGTGTAATTTTAGCCAAGAAAAATCTGTCATTTGCCCTCGTGGCCTTGACAGGTTTTTTATTTTGAGGTAGATTCAGCCAGCTCGGTCAAGACAGACCCTTCTTGAACGACATGATTCCAATCGCTCGTGAAACGGCAGAAAGGATCATGAAGGCGTGTTTCCTTGGGTGTTCCAAGGGCACGACATGGGTTAACAACACAGGGACCAGGGGTCCCGGCAGGTCCAACATGGATCTGTTTCAAGGTTCTCGACACATGCGACCCACCATCCTGCTCTCGCTCGTCATCGTCATCGCCTGCACCGAGTTCGCCGACGCCCCGTCCCCCTCCAAGCTCACGCGGTTCGCCGCCGAGAAGACCGGGGAGGGCACGATCGGCAAGATCGACTTCGGCGAGGCGGTCATGCCCGTCCGCGACGAGAAGATCGAGATGATCTCCTGCACCGACCTCGGCACCGACGACGACGGCAACCGCTACCACGCGGTCATGGTCCAGCGCGACACCTACGCCAACATGGCCGGCCTCGCGACCTCGGCCGTGAACTACGCCGTGCAGCGCGACACCGACCAGTTCGCCACGATGGCCGTGGACCTGATCGGCGGCGATCCGTCCAAGCTCAAGTTCATCGGCAACAACTGGACGACCATGGTCATCCAGACGAGCGCCGACGGCCAGCAGACGGTCCGCAACATCGGCCAGGTCTCGTTCAACAAGCTCGAAGGCGCCGCCCTGCTGGCCTACGAGGCCAGCAACCCGAACCAGGTCCTCGAGATCAACTCCGCCCAGAACTTCGGCACCTGGTTCGCCAGCGCCGACAAGCTCGAGATCTACGCGGCCCAGACCTACCTGCTCGAGGGCAAGCACTTCAACGCCCTCGCGACGATGTCCGGTTCGTTCCTGCGCCGCGGCGAGGGCGAGACGGTCGTCATCAGCGACGGCCTCACCAACGCGCGCTTCGACTTCGTTCCCCAGGGCGACGAGCGCAAGCTCGAGTTCAAGCTCGCCTACCAGGGGCGGCTCGAGCTGGCGGTCGACGACAACGGCGTGATCGACTCCGAGAACGTCGTCACCTTCGACGGCGCCCCGGGCATCGACGACGGTCTGTCGCTCGACCGCATCGAGCTCTCCAAGCTCCCGGCCGCGACGCGCGACGCCATCGCCGCCTGATCCGTCTGATCGACGCCCCGCAAGGAGCGCCTGATCGTAGAGGTGATGGACCGCGAGCCCGATGGGTTTACCTGATCACGGCATAATCCTTTGCTCGTGCTAGGGCGGATCCACCAACCGTGCCCCAAGGCCCACGGCCCGTCATCTCGGCCCGCCACGCAGTACGTGCGCGGGGGCCTCACAGTCCCCGTCACGAACTCCGTGGTGGGTTCTTTTTTTATCACCGATTTCAGCGTAAGATGCCCTTGTATGAACGCTTCAAACAAATCAAATCTTTTCTTGGTACTTGATGGAAATGCTCTTCTTCATCGCGCCTGGCATGCTATCCCTCCACTGATGACAAAGGAAGGACTAGTGGTAAACGCGGTGTATGGCTTTATTAATATTCTAGAGAAACTACTTGAACAGCAAAAGCCAACGCATGTCGCCGTAGCTTGGGATTTGCCAGGGGGAACATTTCGTCACGAGGCAGAAGTGACGTATAAAGCGCAGCGTACGGAAAAAGAACCGGAACTCTACGCGCAAATCCCTATGATCCAAGAGATTTTAACTGCATATGGGATTCCTTCGATTTCGGTTCCTGGATTTGAAGCGGACGATGTAATTGGAACCATTTCTGCACACTGCACCAAGCGTAAGGAAAAGTGTTTAATTGTCACAGGCGACCACGACACGATGCAGCTCATTAATGATTACGTAAATGTCCTCACTTTTGTAAAAGGCGTTTCTCAAACGAAGACGTATCAGGCGGCGGACGTAAAAGAACGTTTTGGAGTAACGCCCGCTCAGATGATTGATTATAAAATTCTCGTGGGAGATTCGTCGGACAATATCAAGGGCTTCCCGGGCATTGGTCCAAAGACAGCAGGTATTCTTTTAGAAAAATATAAGTCCGTTGATGGAATTGTTGAAGCCGAAAAGGATGGGTTACTCGAAAAGAAATACGAAAAGCATTTTGCAAATGTGCAGAATCAGGTAGATGCACTTCGCAATCTTGTGACAATCAAGCTTGATCTCAAGGATGTTCCAGATGAGCCTAGCATGTATATTCCGCAAACAAACGCGGCAACATTGCATACATTGTTCACACAGTATGAGTTTAAAACCTTGGCGCAAAAATATGCACAAGGAACGCTTATGATGTCTAGTTCTGCACGTCCATCAGAGAAGGCTTCTACCCTTTTTGAAGAAGTTGATTCAATTACGAAGTTAATTTCAAAAGAAAATCTTTTTTATGGATTTTTATGGAATGAGACATGTGTTGTGAGTGACGGAAGCCGCTTTGCGCGTGTGAGTGAAGGTGAGATGACGAAGTTAATTGCTACAGAAGGAATGCTCGTAACTCACGATGCAAAGGGATTACTACACGTACTTGGGGCAAAAGAAATAAAGAGTACATTCTTTGATTTAATTTTGGGAGCGTATTTGATTGATTCAAATACACGTGATTATGGGCTAGGTGCTCTTGCTGAAATGTATAATCAGCGCGCGCTTGAAGACTCAATAGAATCACAGTTGGGGACGATTATAAAAATACACACCTTATTTTTGGAACGTATAAAGCTTGATGAATTAACGCGTATTTGTGAGCTTGAACATGCAGTTTTGCCTACGCTTTACTTCATGGAAGCGCGCGGAATCAAAGTAGATACAAAGCGTTTTGGTGAACTGTCAGAGTTCACTCAAAAAGAAATCGCAAAGTTAGAAACGCAGATTCATACGCTTGCGGGTCGCGAATTTAATATTCAGTCCCCTTCTCAACTTGCGGTTATTCTGTTCGAAGATTTAGGACTTCCAACGAAAGGTATTAAAAAAACAAAGTCAGGCTATTCTACGCGCGCGTCTGAACTCGAAAAACTTTGGGACACACATTCGATCATTCAGCTGATTTCGGAATATCGTGAATTAGCAAAGTTAAAGTCCACCTATATCGATGTCTTCCCACAATTGGTGGATAAAGATGATCGCGTACACACAACTTACAATCAAACAGGAACGGTTACGGGGCGTCTTTCATCTACTGATCCAAACTTACAAAATATTCCTATTCGAACAGAGTTAGGAAATATGATTCGTGAGGCATTCATTGCACAAGATGGATATTCCCTTGTCTCAATCGACTATTCACAAATCGAATTACGTCTCGCAGCTGACTTATCCAATGACGAAGAATTCATTACGGCATTTAATAATGGGGCGGATATTCACACCTTCACCGCGTCGCGTGTTCTTGGGAAAAAGGAATCAGAAGTGACTCCCGAAGATCGTCGTTCTGCAAAGGCGATCAACTTCGGAATTTTATACGGAATGGGCGTGCGTTCCCTCTCACGTGGAACAGGATTTTCACAAACAGAAGCAACGCAGTTCATTGCACGTTATTTCGAAATTCATAAAGGAATCGCGAAGTACATCATAGATACAAAAGCATATGCGCACGCGAACGGATATGTAAAAACAGCATGGGGACGTCGTCGCTATCTTCCAGAAATAAGTAGCGGAATTCAAATGCTTGTAGCGCAAGCTGAACGAATGGCAATTAATACGCCACTTCAAGGAACAAAAGCGGATGTAGTAAAACAGGCGATGATTGACGTGGATGTGTGGATTAAAGAACGCGGATTCAATATCCGACCACTCCTTCAGGTGCACGACGAATTGGTCTTCGAAATTCCAAAAGATGAAATAGCAGAATTGGTGCCACAAATCCAAAAAGTCATGGAAAGTGTGTGGGTGGGACGTGTAAAACTAACCGTGAATTGCAAAGTGGGTACGAATTGGGGCAATATGTCAGCACTATGATTATTCTTGTAGCTGGATCTGACTCGTGGCGCGTCGCACAAGACGTCGCACGCCTACGTGCTCACTTTATTGAAAAATTCGATGCAACGGGAATGAATGTGAGTGAAGGGAGCCAAAAAGAGGGCGCAAATGAGCTTTTAACTGCCGTCCAGTCTTTTCCATTCTTAAGTGATCGCCGCATGATTATCGCAAAACAGATAGGAATTGAAGAAGATGAAATTGCTTTTGCAGTGAACCTTGCACAATCCGCGGCCGATACCTCTATTCTTATTCTGCTTTCCAATCTGGCGTCTAAAGAATTAGGACCTCTTGAAGCGGCTCTCGCGGCACTTGAGGGTGTGGAAGTGAAGACTCACTACTATGATTCGATGTAAAAGATCGGGGTCGGAGATATCACAGAAATGGCGCATCATAATGGCTTAAGACTATCTCAGGCCCAGATGAATGAGCTTACCCTGCTTACGAAAAATGCTATTAATCACATACATACCCTTTTTGCGGCATTAAAGGATGTAGGCAATGGAGGCGTCGTGGATGATGCGACTTGGCGAAGTTTTGTGCCAAAGAAGCCAGAAAGTCAGGCATTCGACTATGTAGACGCCCTACTTTCCGGAAATCCCTTGCGTAGCGTGGCCCTTTGTGAAGATATTATCGGAAGTGGAGGAGAGCTGATGCCCTTATGGAGTATGATTTATACTCAATTGCGTAAATCGTATGCTCTTTACTTGGCAGGAACTGAGTTTTCTAAGGTGGCAGCCGAAATGGGTATATCCTTATATGAGCAAAATAAGATTAAACGAGCCTTTGTGAACGACGCAAAATACGTAAAAGCGGCATATGAGGCCTTTTGTGCCCTTGAAAAACAGGGGAAAAAGGCGACTGCCGACATGCAACGTTCTTTGAGAGCCCTTACCGATATTACCCTTACATCTTGACGAATTGCCGGCATTTGTGTAGAATTCCCATGACTTAAACTATTTATGCCAAATTTAGAAAACGCCAAAAAAGCCCTTCGTCAAAGCATCGTGCGCCGCGCACGTAACGAAGCAAAGGAAGACAAGGTAGATAACTTGCGTCGTAAGATCCGTAAATCGCTTGAAGCGAAAGACGTGACTACTGCAAAGGGACTTGTTTCTACCCTTCAAAAGCACCTTGGAAAGGCTGTGAAAGCTGGCGTTCTTAAAAAGAACACTGCCTCACGCTTGATCTCTCGTGTTACTGCGGCAATCAAAAAGGCTGCGTAAACAAAAGTACCCTTTCGGGGGTATTTTTGTTTGTTTGAATTTCTGGCGGGTGAACTATTCGAGCATGGGTTTTTCAACGAGTACGGGTTCAATTTCTGGACTCATGCCAGTAATGCGCATCACGTCTTTATCAATTTTCTTCAGTTCTTTTGAAGAGCTTACGTATTGGTTCACGACGGTTGAAAGATTATTGCCAAGCTTATTATGGTAGTCCTCGTATGCCTTTAGGTGCTTCCCTAACTCCCCTACTCTTTGAATGATGTCTTTTGCAGTCTCTTCAATCTGCATTGCCTTTAGTCCTTGTAAAACAGTTTGTAAGTACGCAAGGAAAGAAGTCGGCGAAACAATAATGACTTTATATTTATTCGCCGCACGCTGAATCAAATTGTCTGTGTCCTCAGTGATTGCCCCAATTTTATTGATCAAAAGGTCATAGTAAATGGCTTCGTGTGGAATGAACATGAATGCAAAGTCCATCGTGCCTTCGCTTGGTCGAATATATTTCGATGTTTCTTGAATACGCATCTTTAAATCATTCACGAAGAGTTTTTCTAGACGTATACGCTCTGCTTCATTTTTTTCTTCCGCTAAGCGATTGTAGTTTTCAAGTGAGAATTTTGAATCCACTGGAATGAGTTTGTCTTTTACACGCACGATCGCATCGACAATTTCCCCATCCGCAAACTTATATTGCATTTCATAACTTCCAGGAGGCAAAACATTTTTGAGCAGTGTTTCAAGATAGTATTCTCCAAGGACACCGCGCTGTTTTGGATTCTTTAAAATATCATTGAGCTGCCCTAACTGTGCGGAGTAATCTAGAACTTGTTTGTTTGTTTCCTTGACCTCGGTAATATCTTTAATGATTTGCCGAATGGTGTCTTGCATGTGCTGACCTTGTTGTTGCATGGACGTTTGGGAGAATCGTAGCCCTTGTTCAACACCGTCGCGCATTTTGTCGACACTGGTTTGAATTTCCTGGCGATTTTTGTCAGAACGATTATTGAGTTCTTGTGTTACAAGGCGGATTTCTTCACGTAGTCCTGTTAAGTCTGAAGAAACGGCTCCCGAATTAGTTTGCATTCGCTGATAAATTAACGCAATAATGGTAACGATAAGGAGTCCAAGTAGAATAAGCGTAGTAGTATCGATCATACCGGCCCATTGTACCATTGTTACCAGCCTCTCATAAAGGCGATGAAGGGGTGTAGGACGCTACAGTATTTTGTATAGAAGTATGCAGATGATACCAATAAGGGCGATGTATATAAGGAGGGTCAAAATAGGATGTTTTTCAAGCTGTATGGCTGGTATAGTAGTAGTTTCTTTAGCCCCATTCCCTTCGAGCGCGCAACGTAGATCGGTTGGATCAAAAATGCTTGGCTTTAAAGAGTCTCCCTTTAGAATTTGGGCGATGCGTAGACCTCCGTATATGGAAGGTAAAATACCAACACCGTTGCACCCAAGGTTATAAAGAAGGCGCGTATTGCACGGTTCCGCCCCAATGCAGCGAATGCCGTTTGGAGTATAACCCATAAGACCATGCCAAAAATGTGTATACGTAAGTTGTTTGCCTGCATGTCTATAGGTACGTCGCACAAAGTCATCAATCATTCTTTTTGCTTCTGTAGGATACGGATGCTCTTTTTTATATGCAGTTGTATCGTCCATGAGGGATTCTGGTCCACCAATACAGATTAAACTGCTCAGCAAGTCCGATTCATTTGGACGTCGTGTAAGATAAAAATATGGATCTGCATCGTATGCACCAGATGGATCGTGAAGCGGTGAAGGAAGATAACTGATCGCGGTGGGTGGCATCGGAGGGGTTTCGGTAAAGGCGGCCATATAGCCAACAGACCCGCGCACAAGATGGTGGAACTTAGTATCAATATTGGCCCCTGCATGATTTTCAATTTTAAAATGTTCAAAACCATTTGTGCAGAGCACGACACGTTTTGCGTGAGCGGCATGATCCTTTGTTATAAGCTCTACATGATGTTTATAGAGCTTTACCTTATTCACGGGAGTGTTTTCAAAAAAGGTCAGTCGGCGTGGGTAGCGGAGCAGGAGCTTTTCAATAACCTCTTCACTAAAACGAGCACTATTCATGCACCCTTTCTTTCCGCTGAGGGCGGCAATATAGTTTTGGTCCTTCGTTTGCAAGAGATCTAGAATTGTTTCATGAGGAACGAGTGTATAAAACTTTTTTAAAGACTTTGGAATTTTCTGTAGATCTTTAAATGTATCTGAAATAAATAGATGATCAGCGGCTGAATCTGTCTTTTTTTGTTGCTTATGCTCGGTAAGATGCAAAACAATATTGTGCAAGTCCATAAGGCCCGCAAATCCATCAAAAACTAGATAAGGAGTTTTTAAATCTAGGTCACTTTGTATATCCGCAATAAGATCCCAAGATGATTTAACTAAGTCTTGCCCTTCAAGCGCCATTTCTAAACCAAATTCATCTATAATGTCCGTGAAAGGGCGTTCAAAGTAACTCACCAGTTGCCCTGCATTATGACCAGTTGCACCGTGTGCTGCGCGAGTTGCCTCAATCAAGGTTACTCGCTTTCGTGTGCGAGTAAGTAAAAAATAGACGGTAGAAATACCGGCAATACCTGCACCCACCACGGCAATATTTGTACGATGATTAGAGGTAAGTGAAACGGGTTTGCGTGTACGGTGGAGCTGTTCGATCCAAGGGGAGGTCAATTTTTCTGACATATGAAATCAAAGATAGTATATCAGATGGCCTCGGATGAAAAATACTATTATTGCACGGTGAGTAGAGCTTGGAGAATAATGACAATAATGTAATAGAGGAATAAGAAAAAAGCTGCTGTTCTTGGAATTTTTTTATAGATAAGACCGGTCGTGAGAAATAAAACATTACCAATCAAGAAGAGATAAAGGACTTCTTTGAACCAGCCAAGTTCAATGGTGTATGCGCCATTTATAAGCGAGAATACTCCAAGCGTGAGTGGATTGAGTGCTGCGGATCCAATATAATCTGCAAATGCAATATCGGTTTTTCTCTTAATCGCAGACGCAATGCCGATTGAAATTTCAGGAATATTTGTTCCAAGAGATAATAGTGTAATACTTATAATGAAAGCAGGAATGCCAATAGCTACTGCGAGCTGTTCTGTTTGTTCAACCAGAAAATGACAGCTTACCAGAATAACAATACAGGCCGTTGTTATTTTAAGTACTCCAATGCCAACTTTCTTTTGTAAGAATTGGCCGAATGGAGGATGTTTTTTAGAGGTGTAAACCTGAAATAAGATAAAGGCGACATATGCGAGTATGAGAGCGATACTTTCTTGTGGGTGCATTTCTCCGTCAATCATGAACATGATTGGTGCTGAAACAAGGCCCATGAATGCAATAAGTTTGCGGGAGTCGAAATGATTTCCAAAAGGAATCCCACCCCTTCGTAAGATTGCGAGTAGTGGAATAATTAGCATGAGAATGACAAATGAACCACCAATTAGATTCCCTGTGTAAATATCGGGTCGTCCATCGATCTGTGCATTCGTGGCAACAGAAATTTCCGTAAGTGAGGTAAGGAGTCCAAGCAGGACGAAGGCAGTTCCAAATCTTGAGGACTGTAGACGACTTGTGAGAGAACTGACCTCAGAAAGAATGAAGCGCGTTGCAATAAAGAGAGAGCCTAGGCTAATGAGCAAAATGCTGAGAGATTCCATAGACTAACGGGTGAAGGTTTGATAAGTGGGTGGAATAATGATACTAAGGAATAGGCGTATCCGACTATTGTATCATTATTCCTCGTTCTGTTCGCTGACGTGCGTATAATATAATATTTTACGACACATAATCCATGTTCTCTAGCATGGTCTCGTAGCTCAATTGGATAGAGCAG
>CAYPYH010000023.1:0-12044 GCA_964415145.1 uncultured Gammaproteobacteria bacterium | reverse complement strand
TTCATTCAAGCGGCATTGGCGGCTATCGGTCTTACGATTTTTGGAGTGCCAAAGGGTATTTTGTGGGGTTCATTTGCGCTTATTGCGGCCCAAGTCCCGATGGTAGGTGTGAGTTTGATCATGCTTCCCGCTATTCTTTACTTGTTAGCAACGGGAAGTACCGGCGCTGCCATTGGTCTTACGATTTGGTCGGCAACGGTTGTGGGTCTTGTAGATAATTTCCTTTCTCCCATTCTTGTAGGAAGACGCACAAAAATGCCCGAATTATTCGTGCTTGTTTCTGTGTTAGGTGGTTTGCAGGTATTTGGTCCAATTGGATTTGTACTTGGTCCTGTGGTGCTTGCCTGCGTACTTGTACTGCGTGACCTGTATCGCTCAGGGAACCTGGTTTAGTCCATGAAGTGAAGGGGGATTCCTAGCTGTTGTACCTCTTCAAGGTAAAAATCGAGCATACGTTTTCCGACAAACACAGCCACCGCATGAGGTGTCTGTTTTGGTACAGACGAAATGGCATCGTGTAAGAATCCATTTGTGGTAATCATAAAGAATTCAATTTTGTATCCTTCTTTTGTGTGAAGTTTCTTTTGTTCAGCAAAAAGGGCATTCGCTTTTTGTGTCAGTGTAGCTACTGCTTCATTTGAATATTTATCTTCAGGGCAGACAAGAAGGCAGACGCGATGAATATTGTGTTCGAGTGCCCAGTTTACGACTTGTGGCATGCGTTTTTCAAATGTATTCCCACGACTTGCAATAATGACGAAAGACTCTTCTTGGTCGGCAAGATTAGCTCCAACACCTTGTGGCATACGTTCTGCAATGCCGAGTTTTTCGAAAAGCCAAGGAGTTATTGCGGGAAGAATCATAACAGTGATAATGATTACCCAAAGACCAATGGCTAGAAAGAGTGGAGATCCAATTTCAGGAATCGAAATAAGAGACATGATAAGCACTGCGGGCACGGCACCTGTTTCACGAATAGCAGCAAGGCCGAATATCTCTCCGTAGGTAAGGCGTTGTGAACGCGTTAATTGGGTTGGAATGAGGGAGATGAATACGATAAGAGGTCTGATGATTGCAATGAAGATTAAGCTAATCGCAATTCCAATAGGCGCATAGGTTAATAAGGTTCCTACAGGCACGATTGCTCCAAGGAGAATGAAAATCGCTGGTTTCACGAAACCATCAATAATGTGGTTAAAGAAGCGCTCTGTTTCGTGAAGATATTGTGTCGTTTGGAAAAGAAGTCCTGCAATGAAAGCAGCTAGGAATCCACTTCCGCCTGCAAGGGTGGTCATCGCATAAATGATGATCGGTACGAAAAGGAAGAAAGCTGCATCTACATCGTGTTCACGACCGTCGGCTGTTTTAAGTTTTGAAAGGATTACCAATAGCCCTACGCCAATAAGCCCGAAGATGATCCCGATAATGCTATGTTCAACGAGTGAGGTTCCTGTTTCTGCGGAGAACAGATGGTTTACCAAGGTTCCTGCGGGCACCAAGGTACTTTCCTTGTGAAGGATTTCAAGTACAAGAAGGGTAAAGAGTGCTCCGGTAACATCGGTTACCGCACTTTCCGCGATAATCATATCTTTCATTTTTGGGACATGGAAACGGAGTTGCTTCATCATTGGAATAAGCACAGTTGGGTCGGTGGACGCAAGAATAGCTCCAAGAAGTGTTGCGATTCCAAATCCAATCGAAATACCAAACCATGGTCCAATGGTGCTTAGAGCGAATCCGAAAAAGATAGTGCTAAGTAAAACTCCTACAAGTGACAGTAAGAGAACGGGTGCTGCAATCTTTCTAAAGCGATTGAAGGGCATTTCGAGTCCACCCGAAAACAAAATAAGGGTTGCAGAAACGCTTACGAGGATCATGAGTAGGTCTGTGCCGCCTGTGAGTGGTGTAAGAAGAGGTGCCGAAGCAATACCAATCGCAATGGCGATGACAAAAGAAGGGATGCGTGTACTATTGGAAAGATAAAAGACAGCGAAAGAACCAATGAAGATAATTGAGATCGCAATTAAGATCAGGCTATTTGCGTCCGTCACATGGTCCATGATCATGGGGCGACCAAGTGCAAAGAGGGCCAAGAGAGTTGAAATGAGATAAATAATTCCACGCATATAAATAATACGGGTGGCATGATACTCCTCATTAAAGAAAGAGCAAGGGTTTGGTTATTGACGAGATCTTTTGTTAAGATGCGCAGTATGGACTACGGCATAGATAAAGATTGGGCATTGCGCTTGGAGCGAGAGCTTACTTCGCCTTATTTTGCGCAGCTAATGGATTTTGTTCAAAAAGAATATGCAATGAAGAGCGTATTTCCTTTACGAGGAGATGTATTTAAGGCGTTTCAAGCAACACCTTTTGATAAAGTGAAGGTAGTGATTTTAGGACAAGACCCGTATCACGGAAAAGGGCAGGCACAGGGCCTTTGCTTTTCAGTGCCTGCCGGTACGCGTCTACCTCCTTCTTTAAAAAATATGTTCAAAGAAATAAGTAAGGAAGTGGGTGCGCCGTCACCTCTATCGGGCGATTTAACACATTGGGCAGACCAAGGCGTATTGCTCCTTAATGCTACGCTCACGGTGCTTGAGGGGGCGCCAGGAGCGCATCAGGGAAAAGGGTGGGAGCAGTTCACCGATGCGGTCATACAAAAGATATCGAATGAGAAAGAACATGTCGTATTTTTGCTTTGGGGGAATTATGCCAAGAAAAAATCAGTATTGATCGATACATCTAAACATTTAATACTCACGGCGGCACATCCGTCACCTCTCTCGGCATATCATGGATTTTTTGGCTGTGAACATTTTGTGAAAACAAATGAATACTTGCAACAGTGGGGTGCAGCTCCTATCCATTGGATCTAGCTTGCTTTTCGCGTATATTTTGCTACGCTGATGCTATATGGAAGAAGTATCAATAGCTCCAGAAATGGTGACGGAACAGGCACAAAAACAGCTTACACGTATCACACAAGAAGCGTGGGTGTCTGGTGTTTGTGCTGGATTGGCGAAACATTTGGGTATTGATGTGCTCTTGATTCGCATTTTAACCGTTGGACTTACGCTTACAGTGGGCGTAGTGCCGCTTATTTACGTACTTATGGCATTTATGGTTCCAGTGGCACCACTTCCTGCGGGAAGCGTAAGTACGGAGCATAAATGGATTTTGTGGCTTATGGTTTTCTTCCTTGTATTTCCACTTGTGGCCATAATTGGTTTTGCACTTTTGGTAATTACCAATGCAGTATTTTACGCAATCATGGGGTGATCGTTGCGATTATAAAAAAAGATGCGCCATCCCGAGAAGCGGGATGGCGGACGAAGTGGGTCAGGCGTGCGCTTCGGCCGGGATGAACTCGGGGTCGCAGTTCTGGTGGGGCAGGCGATCTTCGAGGACAAGGAGGCGCAGTGCGCCAGGCTCCATGCCTTGGAGGATGCCTTCGAGCTCGATGCGAGCATCGGAATTGTGCAGGCGCACGTAGACATCGAAGACCGTCTTGGCGCGTTGTTCGGGCGCCATCGCATTGGTCATGACCGACATGAACACGAAGGCGACCTTGGCGGCCGGCAGCATGGTTCGTGTGCCGTCACGCGGGGAGGTCAGGGTGATCCGATCTTCCGCGGCGTTCTCCGTGAGCCACATCATGAGAGGCTCATGGTAGCCAAATGCGAGGTACATCCAGCAGTTGGGGATCAACTCGCTGATGAGGAACTTCTCGGAGATGTCACTTGGGAGTACGCGGGTGCGTGGGTCGGGTGGGCGCGGGGGGCATGGACGAGGAGGGTGGACAAGACGGAGGGCCATATGGAGAGCTCCTTGGGGCGCGCAGGGCATGATGCCGTGCGGGTCTGTACTATCATAAAAGACTCTGTGGGTCAATACAAGGGGTTTATTCTATTTATCTTGACACGGGTTCTATATTTAGGTACTTTAGGGGCACATTTACGAATGGCTCCATCGTCTAACGGTTAGGACACGGGCTTTTCAAGCCTGTAATCGGAGTTCGATTCTCCGTGGAGTCACCAGAAACATCGTCTCAGCAATGAGGCGATTTTTCTTTTTGTTAATATTAAAAAAAAGGCGCCCGACCACCGCGTGGGTGGCCGAGCTGAGTTGCTACTTCTTCTTCCCCTTGTACGTGCCGGCGAGGTGGCCGCGGAAGACCTTGACCTTCCCCTGCCCGTGCTTGGTGGCGACGATGTGCCGCTCCATCTGCTTGGGGCTGTTGGTCCGGTACGCGCACTTGGGGTCGGGGCAGTTGTGCAACACGAGTCACATCCTGGTTGGGGTTATGAACTCCCCATGGTGCCTCCAATTGGTTGATTCGTGCGAGAAAGAAACTAGCACACCAAACGCCTCATGTCAATATGGAGAGGTGCTTTTATGGACGTTTTCTTTAAACTATGATAATTTCTGGCGACCCAAGGAGGTCACATGCTTCAAGAGTTGCATGATTCCGATGAGGACGTTCTGGTTCCCGAAGTCGCCCTGTTGCGGGAGGAGGATCTCTTTGTTGTCACGTTCGACGCAGGTAACGGAGAGGAAGATTTCGGCATGCTCGCTTTCATTCAGTGCGGGGTGCATGAGTACGTGGTTCTGGGGCCGTTGGCGCAGTTAATGAAGCTTGGGACTCCTTTGGAGGTCCGAGTCTATCGCTGTGAACGGTTGCCCGAAGATCGCTACAATTTCCATCCGGCTGGGAGCGCCGAGTTCAAGCTCAGTCTCCTCAATGCCTTCGAGATGTGCGCCAAGGCTGACAAGACCGAACTTTAGAACCCAAAGGGAGGTGTGAACATGTCCAAAGATGACCAGGATGATGTGTCAGAAAGAGTCGATGTGAACGCACAGGTGTACGAAGAGGAGGGCTCGGAGGAAACGATTGTTATTGCTATCGATGTCGGTAACGGCGAACAAGAATTCTGCGTAGTTGACTTCGTTGACATGGAAGAAGGCCTATTCGCAATCCTTACGCCAAGAGATCAGTTCTACGATGTAGAAAACCCAGAATGGGACATGTACATCTTCGGCTACCGGGTAACGGAAGACGATCAAATTGAATTAGAACCGATTGACGACGAGCTTGGAAAAAGAGTGATGCTTGAGTACGAAGGGATCAGTCTGTTGGAGGAAATGGCTATTGATCCGGAAGTGAATCCGTTCAGGCCTAACACTGTAGACGAGTAAGGGTGCACGTGTCGTCTGTAGGTGACAACCTATGGGCGCTTTTTTATTTCGCGAGTCTAAAAAGAGAAATACCCTAGTCGTATGGACGTTTTGGGCGAATAGTGCTAGTTTTTGGTGGGTGCGATTTGCACTTTGAACACAAGAGGTTCGACATGAGACTCAGAGGAATCGATTTTGGGAATGCGCTTGGCGCATCGGGTGTACAAGGGTTCTTTGGGGAAGGGTATTGGTTCCACAAGCCCTGGGCCCCCTTGGGTCTGGACTTTCGTGGGGCGACCTTCGTTGCCAAGACGGCCACACTGTTGGCGCGTGAGGGCAATATGAGGCTCGGGGCGGACCTGGGTCCGGCTGAGTACTTCCCGGACTGCGTCCGCATGAAGCCGGCGCGCGGCGTGGCGCTCAATGCCATTGGTCTAAGTAATCCGGGTTTGCCGGTGCTACTTGGGATGGGTGAGTGGCAGCGTCGCACGGATCCATTTCTGCTCTCGATCATGTCGCTGGCGGGAACGCCCGAGGCACGACTCGATGAGATGAAGGCGATGATCGACCTGATCGGCATGCACAAGGACACCTTCGATGCGCCCATTGGCTTGCAGATCAACCTGTCCTGCCCGAACACCGACCACAAGCCCAGCGAGCTCATCAGGGAGTCCGCCAAGATCCTCGAAGTCGCGGGCAAGCTCGGTATTCCCGTGATGCCAAAGTACTCCATCGCTACGGCCCCGATCGCGGTCATTCGCGAACTGCAAGACCATTCCGATTGCGACGCGATCTGCGTGTCCAATACGCTTCCCTTTGGATGGGAAGAGCTCGATTGGGCCAAGGTCTGGGGTGACACGGTGTCGCCGCTTGCGAAGTACAAGGGTGGCGGCCTTTCCGGCGCACCACTTCGTCCGCTCGTTTGCGAGTGGATCACCAAGCTGCGCACGGCCGGGTTCCGCAAGCCCATCAATGGTGGCGGCGGCATCCTCACGCCCGAGGATGTACGTCACTATCAGCAGGCCGGTGCCTCGTCGATCTTCGTCGGTTCAGTTGCCATGCTGCGCCCTTGGCGCGTTCGTTCCATCATTGCCGAGGCGAATAGCCTCTATTGGAGAGAGTGATGACCAATCGTTTAACTCTGCGTCGTTTGGATGACATGCATTGTCACTTCCGTCGAGGCACGATGCTCGCGGAGGTGCTGCCACACACGGCGAAGTACGCTGGTCGCGGTTTGGCCATGCCCAATACGCGTCCGCGTGCGATCCTGACTGCGGAAGATGTGGTGGCATACCGTGCCGAGATTCTGGATGTGATCAATGCTCTGCCGATCCGTCCGGACTTCGAACCGATCATGACCATCGACGTGCGTGACAACACGACGCCCGCCATGGTCTTGGCGGCGTTCAAGGCGGGCGCACGTGCGGGTAAGGTCTACCCACTTGGGGTGACCACCAATTCGGACGAAGGCCTGCGCGACTTCTTCGCACCGGGCATCCTTGAGACCTTCAAGGCAATGTCCGACATCGGCATGCTGTTGCTCATTCACGGAGAGCTTGATCACGAGCGAACCCTGGTGACTCAGCGTGAACACGTGTTCTTGCCCACCCTGCTCCGGCTCGTGGGAGTGTTCCCGCACCTGAAGGTCGTGCTCGAGCACATTTCGACCAAGGCTGCCGTTGACACGGTGGCGGCACTCAGCGCCAACGTGGCCGCCACCATCACCGCTCACCACATGCGCTTCACTCTCAACGACGTCGTCGGCTATGGGATTCGGCCTCACAATGGCTGCATGCCCATGCCCAAGGACTTCGGTGATCGTGATGCTCTCGTGGAAGCTGCGACGAGCGGCAACCCCAAGTTCTTCCTGGGTTCCGACACCGCCCCGCACGAACGTGGGCGCAAGGAATGTGCCGTGGGCGCTTGCGGCATCTATTCGTCACCCATTCTTCCCGAAGATCTTGCCGAGACCTTCGAAGATGCAGGTCACCTCGATCGCCTCGATGACTTCTGTTCGCGCTTCGGAGCTGCGTTCTACGGTCTGCCGCGTAATGAGGGGACCATCACCCTTATCCGCGAACCTTGGACAGTTCCAGACCAGATCGGATTTGTGGTCCCGTACCGCGCCGGACAGACGCTTCGGTGGATGTTCCAGTAGTTCCCATGCTGTTGCTCGCGTAAGACTCCTAAGTCGCGCGAGCACTTTTTTATTTATAGCTTATTCGCTAAGTGTTTCCATACGCCGGCTCACGCTCCAGAGAAGTTCAAAAATTTGCTCAATTGCTTCTCGCATGGATTTACTCTCCACAGTCCAGGCGAGTCCTTCGCTGTGGGTAGAAAAGAATGCGACGGTATTGTCCCAAAAAAGGATATTCGTTTCGAAAGTGAGTTCGTGAGGAAGAAATTTTGCCTCGCGTAATTCTCGTGCATGGATTGCTTTTGAGTAGCGCTTAATCTCTTGAGACTCCACACGAAGGCTCTTTAGATACACTTTATTTTGAAGACGCTTACGGGTGAAGTGAAAGCGTTCACCTATGATTTTTTGAAATTCCTTTGCAGCCACGATTTCGTAAATCAATTTACTCTTACACTCGATGGCAGATTGAAAAATATCGGTCATACGTTCACGATAGTACACTTGGATTTTTGGGGAAATCCCAGGTTCGCTCTTCAGTTTTTGTAAGATCGGAATAATATTCGAGAAATCTTTTGCCTGTTCTTCTAGAATTTTTTTAAATACAATCGGGTCATGGGCTTCATAGCTGTGGCGTGATTTCTTTGTTGTGGTGGCGATGATGCCGCGCTTCGTAAGGCGTCCAAGAATAGATTGCACGGTAGTCGTAGGAAGTCTTACGAGTTTTGCGAGGGGCGTAATGGTGTTTTGACCCGTTTGAAGCAGCGTTAAATAGACCTGCTTTTCTTTTTCGTTTAAATCGAAGTTCGTGAGGATTTCGTCGATTTCTTTTTGTTGTAATTTGGAGAGGTTTGAATAGTTCATAAACTACGATATTTTTCGTAGTAATTATACTCTATTTATTCGCGAACTGTAAATACTTTTATTCCTATATTAGAAATAGCAACGATTTTTGATATCGTACTCTTTTTATCTATGGCATCTTGACCTTGTGGTTGAGGGGAAATCATTCCCCAGGACCACACAAGGAGAATGTCATGAAGATCATCAAGAAGGGTCGCGCGCAGGTCGGTTGGTCCAAGGAGTTCACGTGCACGGGTTCGGGCAATGGTGGCGGAGGATGTGGCGCCAAGTTGCTCGTCTCGGTGGGTGACTTGTACCACACGCATCGCTATGACTATGGCGGTGGGCACGACATCTTCACCACGTTCACCTGTGCGCAGTGCGGTGTGGAGACCGACATCACCGACCACAGCTGTCCGCGTAATCTGCCCGACAAGCCGGTGTGGCTAGAACGGCAGACGCAGCGGCAGCCGGACGTGATTCTAACCACGGACGCAGTCGTCACCTTGGGCGGCACGGGCGTGGTCATGATCCGGCGCGCTAAGGCGCCGTTCCAAGATAAGCTCGTGCTTCCGGGTGGGCATGTCGAAGAAGGCGAAGACGTGCTTGCCGCCTGCGTGCGTGAGCTCGAGGAGGAAGTGGGACTCAAAGTGTCGTCGGGCCAGCTCAAGTTGCTTACGGTCCTGGACGAGCCCGAGCGTGATCCGCGTCCCGGTCGGCGCATGTCGGTGGTTTACCACGTAGCGCTGCCCGAATCGGCGCGTGAACAGCTTTATGCGGGCAGTGATGCACGTGAGATCGTGGTGCGCGGCCTTGGGACCGTAGAGCCCGCGGAGGTCGGTTTCGACCATTGGCGGGCGATCAACATGGTGGCCCGACAGAGCCAGTGAACTCTTGCCCGTACGCATACTCGCGTACGGGCTCTTTTTATTATTTTGACAATACACCCCATACTGTCTTAACGTGAATGGACGGAGGTGTGCATGACCATGACCATTGGAATTGGAATCGGTGCGAATCTGGGGAATAGGTATGCAATAGTGCTTCGAGCGATCGATGCGCTTGGTGCACTCGTGAGCAATATTCAGTGCTCGAATCTGTACGAGACCTTGGCTTTCCCGGACCCTAAAGAGCCCACATTTCTCAATGCGGTGTTGATTGGGGAGACTAACCTTGGTCCTGATGAAGTGCTCCTTCAGCTGAAGCGTATTGAAGGTGAACTTGGGCGTCAGATGCGCGAGCGTTGGGCGTCGCGCGAGATCGATTTGGATCTTTTGTTCTACGGGCGTGTGCGGCGTAGCGACGCCCATTTGACCCTTCCGCATGCGCATATGCATGAACGCGACTGTGTACTTGCACCGCTCGCGGAACTCTTGCCCATGTGGCGACATCCTGTGCTAGGGCGCACTGCGCAAGAGCTGCTCGTGAACCTGCCGGCGCATGCGGCACGTACCATCATTCGTGGACTAGGGGAGCGTGAGCTTTTCCCATTTGATCCCGATCAGGTGGTGGGAGCACTCACTCATGACGGCGCCATTTCGGTACCGCTCATTCCAGACCGGCTCCGTCGCATGCTTCTTGAAGAAGCGTCTCATGGCACATTTATCCCTGCCGAACCCTACGCGGGACCTCATCGTGTCGTGCAGAATTTGTCTTCGGCCACGGACCTTGCGCCCGCAGGGGGACTGATGTGGTTCAAGACTGCGCTTGCTACGCACGCGACCAATGTGTTCGCGTCCTTGCCCGAATCGCCCTTCGAGTCGGCGCTCGACTTCAATCACTTGGTTCTGCAGCGTTATGAACCTACGGTGGTGGGAGTTGGGCCACATCGAGACTTTTCAGTGGACCGCAACCTGATTTGCATCGCGATTCTAGGTGGGAACGGCAAGTTCTGCCTCTGTGACAATCGCGAAGGTCATAATTTGCGACCGCTCGACTCGACTCCCGGTAATGTGATCTTCATGCGCGCACCGGGCTTTCGCTATGCAAGCGAGCGCCCTTGGCACTGTGCGGTCCAGATCACAACGCCACGCATGGTGTATAACCTGCGACAGACCCAAGCCTAGCTTTGACCGAGCGTGCATGTGTGCACCTCGGTCTTTTTATATCTTGCGAATATTTGAAATGGCAAAAAGCCCGGTTCCCACAAGAACGATCATGGCGCCCGACGGAACATTAAGGATATAAGACAGAAGGAGTCCGCCAAGGGTCATTAGAATGCTTGCGCCAAGGGTAGAAAAAAGAAAGCCTTTGTAAGAAGTGGCGAGCGTTTTGCCAATTGCAGGGGGTGTAATCAAAAGGGCGGAAACAAGAATAATCCCCATGACTTTTACGCTCAATACAAGCGCTACCGCGAGCACGATATAAAATACAAAAAGAAGTCCGTCGGTTGAAATACCTCGTACGCGAGCTAAATCGTCACTAATCGATGTGATGGTGAGTGGACGTAGAGCATAGAGAAGCCAGCCGAAAAGAAGGGGAACAATTCCGATCAAATACCACAAATCCACCATCCGAATTGAAAGAATATTTCCAAATAAGTAGCTCATGAGCTCGGGTTGGTATCCGGGGGTTTTGCTAATGATCAGAATCCCAAGCGCCATGCTCGCGGTAAAGAGTATTCCAATAGCCGAATCAGCTGAAATGGTTGTTTTGCGTTCAAGATAATAAACGAGCGCACCAATGAAACAGGCCCACACGATGCTAACAGGGAGCGGTGCAATACCTGCAAAAAGAGCGATCGCAACGCCGGCGAGTGACGCGTGTGCAATTCCTTCTCCAAAGAAAGACATTTTACGCATGCTTACAATTACACCAAACAGTCCCAAGAGAGGGGCAATCAAAATGCCTGCGAGCAGGGCGCGTTGCATGAAAGGGGCGGTAAGAGCTTCCAAGAGTAATTGCATAAGGCTAGTGATGGTGATAAAGCGCTGCATTTTGGAAGAGTGAGCCTAGGGTCTTTTCATTTAAGGTTTCATGGGGCGTTCCAGTACAAATAAGTTTTTTGTTTAAACAAACAACGTGTTCGACAGCGCGCGCCACAAAGCTGACGTCATGCGAAATTAAAATAACGGTTCCGCCTTTGCGCGTATATTCCTTCAAAATCTCTTCGAGTTGGCGTTCGCCCGCAATATCGATATTGGCGTCTGGTTCGTCTAAGATAAGTAAATCTGGATTTTGAAGGAGTGCTTGTCCAATCAAGAGGCGTTGCATTTGTCCACCCGAAAGAGCCCCAATCGTTTTGTGGCGCGCGCTCTTATTTAATCCAATTGTTTTCCAAATAGCTTCGCGTGCTTTTGCGTCAGCACGAGTCATCCAAACTAAAAACTCTTCACTTGTCATGGGGAATGATCGGTCAAAAGAAAAGTATTGAGGCACATACCCAATGGTGGCGCTATGCGCACTCAGTGGATTTCCAAAAAGCTCGATAGATCCGTCTTGATATGATTGAAGTCCGATGATGGCACGTACAAGGGTTGTTTTTCCGGATCCATTTGGTCCAATGATAGCACTCACCGCGCCACGTGGAATCGCAAAGCTTACATGATCCACAACAGTAGTGTCGCCAAAAGAGATACAAAGATTTTGTACAGAAATAGCTGGACTACTTTGGGGCGCGTGATTATGGCTGGCTTGCGAAGACATTTGCATTGTAAAGTAAGAGATCGATATAGCTTTGAGTCCCTTCAAGCCCACCTAACTCGTCGAGCTCACCCACGAGCAGATGATTGTCTTCAAAGAAGGCTTGAAGTGAGGTGCTTGAGGTTTGGCGTTCCATGTAGAATGTTTGAATTCCGTAGTCTTCAATCGTTTTTTGTAGGCGCGCCAAGTCTTGTGGGAGCGGATCTTTGCCGGCACTCGGTGTGTATGTGTCTACAATGGTGAGTCC
>CAYPYH010000022.1:9861-12089 GCA_964415145.1 uncultured Gammaproteobacteria bacterium | reverse complement strand
GGCGGCGTGCTTCGCTAATTAACTAAGGAGGAATATGGCAACCAAAAAGACGGCCCCAAAAAGTTCATCACATCACGTGCCTCATGTTGATCAGTCCTACGCGCATGCATTTATTGCTGCAGCATTAGGGTTGCTCTTATTTATTGTCGCGGCACAGTTCATTTTGTCGCGCGTAATCTGGGAAGAACTACAGGAATCAGACGATATTGCTGAGGCTGAGCCCGTTGCTGAAGTAGCCGAGGTGGCTTCCCCCGTGCAGATCACGACACCGGACTTCTTTGTTGAATTGCCCGCAGGATTTTATTTTATTGAAGGCGGAGATTCTACGTATAGCATCGGGAATAAGCACGAACATGTTCAAATATATAAGGAAGGATCTATGACTCCGGAAGAGGCGGCAACGGCGGGAGGTGTGGTGCTGAATGTGCGGTCTACAGATCGTATTGAGTTGCGTACAGGCGAGGTGTTTAACCTTACATACTGGTACGGAAATCCATTAGGCGATCAACTTGCGTTTGAAGCACTCAAGTCGACCATAGAATCTTCACTGATTTTCCACGGAAGTCTGCCCCCTCAGTAACAAAAGATCGCCCGTAAGGGCGATCTTTTGTGCTGCGCTTATTTCACGCGAACGAAGGTCTTTTGCATGAGTGCACCGTGGAAGTTTTGTACTTTCTTTTTGAAGTATTCAACTGACCCGTCAACAACTGCATAAAGGGTATCGTCTTTTCCGATACGTACATTTGCTTCTGGGCGGTATTTTGTTCCGCGTTGGCGTACGATAATTTGACCGGCTTTTACCGTTTCTCCGTGACTCTTTTTAAGACCTAAGCGTTTTGCAATGGAGTCGCGACCATTGGAGGTCGATCCTTGCGCTTTCTTTGTTGCCATAGTGGTGGTTAAAATCGAAATCGGGAAAGACCCGTTTTACGGAGGTAATGTACAAAATATGGAAGAATTAGTCAAGAGCACCCTGTTTTGCTATCATATGCAGGTATGGAACAGCGCATTGAACAGCTCTTGGAGCTTATTCGTCCAAGACTCGCTTTGCATGGGGGAAATGTCTCTTTTGTAGACTTTCAGCCCGACAGCGGGGTGGTTCGTTTGCGTATGGAGGGAGCGTGCCACGGGTGTCCATTGTCACAGTTAACGCTTAAGGCGGGGATTGAAGCGCTTTTGCGCAGTGAGATCGCAGAGATTACCGATGTTCAAGCGGTAGAGGCCTAATCACATGTTGAAGCAATTTTTATCTAAGGAAAAAAATGAAGCGCGGTTCATGACCTATGAACGAGTAGTTTTAGCGTCTTCAACTTTGTTTATTTTGCTTAGTTTGGGATTGATCTATTTGCTTTTGTTCCCAGAAATTATGGCGCAGTCATTCGTGCCGCTTCATTACAATGTGCATGCGGGAGTGGATCGCTATGGCGAGTGGTGGCGTATCTTTACAATGCCTGCATTTGGGCTTGCTTTTTTGATTGTGAATTTGCTGGTGGCGCATTATGGGGTAAAGAAGAACCCACTTCTTCACGCATTTTTGTATAGCATCACTTTGTTCACAGAGTTTGTTTTATTCGTTGCCTCGCTCTTTGTGATCTATTATAATTATTCTTTGTATGGTTGATGTTTATATTTTGGCACGTATTCTTGTTTTGACTACACTTGCATTCGTGATTGCGCTTGTGTGGACACCGTGGTGGAGTAAGTTTTTGTATACATTTAAAATGGGGAAGTCTTTACGCACAGCGGAACAAGCGCCAATTTTTACAAAGATGCATGCAGGAAAGGCGGGTACACCGACTATGGGCGGGGTTCTTATTTGGGGGACGGTCTTTTTTATGGCGCTTTTATTTGCGGGCATTCATGCGTTTGCAGATAGTCCATTTTTGAGCTCACTGCACTTTTTGAGTCGTGGGCAAACGTGGTTGCCATTGGCGTCGCTTGTGGCGGCGGGCATTATCGGAATGCTAGACGATTATTTTAATGTCCGCCGCATCGGTAAAAACGGAGGGGGCGTGGATATTTGGCAGCGTCTTGTTCTTTATGCAATGGTGGCAATAGTTGGTGCGTGGTGGTTTTACGCGAAGCTTGGTTGGGATGTGCTCCATGTCCCATTTTATGGCGATCTCACTATGGGTTGGCTTTATATCCCATTGTTCATTTTGGTGATTGTGGGGACTTCATTTTCAGTAAATCAACCTTTAAATTCAAATCTTTCTTTTTTGGATTCC
>CAYPYH010000022.1:0-9851 GCA_964415145.1 uncultured Gammaproteobacteria bacterium | reverse complement strand
TTTTGGTAATTGTGGGAACTTCATTTTCGGTCAATCAAACGGATGGCTTGGATGGATTGGCTGCAGGAACACTCGTGTCTGCGTATAGCGCATACGCAGTGATTTGTATGCTTCAGGGTCGATTCGACTTGGCTGCTTTTTGTGGAGTTGTCGTGGGGGCACTCTTGGCTTTCCTTTGGTTCAATATTTATCCTGCGCGATTTTTTATGGGGGACACGGGTGCGATGTCGCTAGGAGTTACGCTTGGAATTGTAGCGATGCTTACTAATACGGCCGTAATCTTGCCACTCATTGGAATTATTTTTGTGCTTGAGGCGGTAACAACAATTATTCAATTACTTTCAAAAAAGTTCCGTGGGAAAAAGGTATTTTTGGTGGCACCCATTCATCATCATTACGAAGCGAAGGGGTGGCCAGAGCCAAAGGTAGTTATGCGTTTTTGGGTCATTTCTTGGATTGCAGCTGCAATGGGAATTGTGGTTGTGATCGCTGACATGTCTATTTTCTAGCGTATGTGGCGACGGGAGGGGGTCGTGGACACATCATTTTTATACCTCTCGTTGGGGGTTCTTTGTGTCGGGCTAGCGGTTCTTGCATCGGCATCGGGTCCGCTTGGTTTCGAAGAGCACGGAAGTAGTTTTTACTTCGTGAAGCAGCAGCTATTGCAAGGAGTCTTACCTGGGCTTTTTGCAGCGTTTATTGCGTGGCGCATTCCGTATACCGTATGGCGTAAGTGGGCCCTTCCAATGTTAGGGGTTTCCATTCTTCTGTTGATTCTTGTGTTCATTCCAGGTATTGGAACGGATTTAAATACATTCGCAAAGAGCTGGATTCAGGTGGGGTCCGCCTTTACCTTCCAGCCATCGGAGGTGGTAAAGATGACCTTTCTGTTTTATCTAGCGGCGTGGATGGAAGCGCGAGGCCACGGGGTGAGTGACGTAGAAGAAGGTCTCGCGCCATTTTTAGCGGTTCTTGGTGTGGTTGGTGGGCTTATATTCTTGCAGCCAGACTTGGGTTCACTTGCGGTGATTTTAGCCATGGCATTTATTGTGTACTTTGCGGCCGGCGCTTCTATATCGCATTTGCTTGGCGTGGGGTTGGTTGGTGTGGTGCTTTTTATGTTCGCGATTCAATTAGCGCCGTATCGCGTGGAGCGTCTTACCACTTTTTTGCATCCTGAATTAGACCCGCAAGGAATCGGATATCAGATTAATCAGGCGCTGCTTGCGACTGGATCGGGCGGCATGTTTGGCCGTGGCTTTGGTCATTCTTTGCAAAAATTTGAATATCTTCCGGAAGTGATTGGGGACTCTATTTTTGCTGTGATGGCGGAGGAACTGGGATTCTTTTTGTCTGTTGGTTTCTTAGTCTTATTGGGTTTTTGGTTCGTAAGCGGTATGCGTATTGCAGAAGCTGCACCCGACGGTTTTGCGCGTTATGTGGCGATTGGGTGTTTGGGGTGGATGGGAATACAGGTCATTATGAATATTGGATCGATTCTTGGAATGTTGCCACTTACGGGGGTCACATTACCTTTCGTGAGTTATGGGGGGACATCGCTTACGATGACACTTTTTGCGGTCGGAGTTATGCTTAATATATCTAGATCATAATATGCGCAAAGACAAATCTCCTCATATTTTACTGACAGGCGGCGGAACATTGGGTCCGGTTACGCCTCTCTTAGCGATTCGTGACGAGTGGCGTTTACGTGCGCCTGACGCAAAGATTTCTTGGGTTGGCACGCCTACGGGTCCAGAAAAGTCTTTTTTGTCTGGTGACGTCGCCATGGAATTCTATTCACTATTTGCCCCAAAGCTTTCGCGCCATCAAAAATGGAAGTGGCCTTTTTTACCGTTTTTATTTTTCATCAGTACCGTGTGGGCGTTTGTGTTATTGCGCAAATTACGACCTGACATTGTGTATACCGCTGGGGGCTACGTGAGCGTTCCATTGTTTTTAGTGGCGCGTGTCATGGGTATTCCTACATGGGTGCATCAGCTAGACGTGGAGCCAGGATTGGCGAATAAAATTATGGCGCGCATGGCGTCGCGTATTTCAACAACATTTGCAGACAGCGCGGCGCAACTGGGCGGTGTATACGTAGGAGGCATGATTCGCCAAATGGACGGGGACGCCACGCGCGCGCTTCAAAAGTTTGATTTGGACCCTGCGAAACCAACGGTCTTCTTGATGGGTGGAGGAACGGGTGCGATGCAATTGAATGACGCACTGCTTGCCATCACGCCAGATTTGCTACCACAGGTGAATATTATTCATTCTTTTGGAAAAGGTAAGAAGCCCGCGAGCGTCCAATCTATGCATGGATATTACGCGACAGAATTGCTGGTAAGCGATTTGGCGGATGCGTATGCGGTCAGCGATATTTTAATTGCACGCGGAGGATTGGGAACATTACTTGAAGCGGTGGCTTGGCAAAAGCCGGTTATTATGGTTCCAATAGAGGGGTCTCACCAGGAAAAGAATGCGAAGATTGTAGAAGAGGCGGGGGCAGGTGTGGTTTTAAAACGCATGAATCCGCAGATGCTTTTGCGCGCGATAGAAAAGATGGTACAGAATCGCTTTGAACGTGAAGTGATGGGGCGAAGTATGGGTGAACTTGTGTCGCTTGGCGCCGAAAAAGAAATTGTGGAGGAATCAATAAACTTATTGGGACTATGAAAAAACTATTGCGCAAATTGATTCCAGAAAATGCTCTTTTGCAATATCACCGTGCAATGGCTTGGGTGGCTGCTTTGGTGTATGGATTTCCGGCTAAAAAATTAATTGTAATTGGAGTGACGGGCACAAAGGGGAAAACAACTACCGCTAATTTTGTGTGGTCGGTGCTCATGGCGGGTGAAATAAAGACGGGAATCATAACGACGGCCAATATTCGTATTGGGAATCAGGAAGTGATGAATAAATACCACATGACCATGCCTGGGCGTTTTGTGATTCAAAAACAATTGCGTCGCATGGTGCAAGAAGGGTGCTGGGTGGCGATCGTGGAAACGACTTCGGAAGGGTTGAAACAGTATCGTCACACGGGCGTGTATTATGATATTGGTGTATTTACCAATTTAACGCCGGAACATTTGCGTTCGCATCATAATAATTTTGACGAATACCGCGAAATGAAGGGGCGTATGTTTGCAGCAATTAGCGCTCACAAAAAGTGCATTGGGGGTGAAGAAGTGGAAAAGGTAATTGTAGCAAATGCGGATAGCGAACACGCAGCGTATTATTTGGGATTCAAGGCGGATAAAAAAATAACATATAGTCTGGATGCGAATTCAGACCTACAAGGATCGGCGCTTAATGAAACAAAGGACGGTGTTGATTTTACCGCAGGAAGTTTTACATATCATATTAATATTCTGGGAGGATTTAATGTGATTAATGCACTTCCGGCGATTGCGATTGCAAAACATTTGGGTGTCAAAGAAGAGTTGATCGCACAAGGATTACAGAACATGAAATTAATTCCTGGGCGTATGGAGGTGATTGATGAGGGTCAGGATTACAAAGTGATTGTGGATTATGCACATGAAAAAGAAAGCATGTCGCGCGTACTGGCGGCGGGGCGTGGGATTGCAGGTGTGACTGGAAAAGTAATTGTACTTCTTGGGGCCGAAGGAGGAGGTCGTGATAAAAATAAGCGTGCACACATGGGTGAGCTTGTGGGAAAGCTGGCAGACTATGTCGTGGTGAGTAATGTAGACCCGTATGAAGATGACCCAACCGAGATTGTAGAAGATATCGCACGCGTGGCAGAAGCGAATGGAAAAACGCGCGCACAGGATCTGTTCGTAATCGAAGATCGTCGCGCAGGAATTGCAAAGGCGCTTTCATTGGCGAGTGCGGGAGATGTGGTACTTATTACAGGAAAGGGAGCAGAGCAATCGATTGTAATAGGAGGTATTTCTGCACCTTGGGATGACCGCAATGTAGTGCGCGAAGAGCTACAAAAGAAATAAAATAAAAAACTCCGAAGTGTAAAACTTCGGGGTTTTTTGGTGCGCCGGGCGGGATTCGAACCCACGACCTCGGGCTTAAAAGGCCCTCGCTCTACCAACTGAGCTACCAGCGCATATGTGGCGAATTTATAGCATGTTTTGAAAAAAAGTTCAAGTCCTGCCTTGGGTTGTAAAAAGAAGAGGGTGCCACCGTGGTGGCACCCTCGAACGAGGGGGTCAGTCTTTCGCGACGAAGCGTTCGCCGTCACGACGTGGGTCATGGCCTGGAATATCCTTCAAATTCAGCGTATCGAGCTGAACGAGAGGAAGTCCTCGGTGCGCCCGATCGACCATGACAGCGCCCGCAAGCACTCGGTCTACGTACACCTTGGGGCGTGCGCCTCTGTTGAGACTGTCCGGGATCACTCCACGGAAGTCAGACAGTTGGCGACCCGTGTACGGAAGTCCAAGGCTGGCGCGCCGCATGAACCCACGAGCTCCCATGCGCCCAGTGGTTGGGTGGCCGGGACCGGCATTGTAGGCAAGCATGCCCACGCCGCGACTCTTCATGAGCACTTCGTAGTCACCGAACACGTATGCACCCAGGACGACATTGTGCAGGTATCCCGTTGGCGAATTCTCCTTGTACCGGAGTTCGCGTACCGAGATACCGAGCGCAGTCGCGGCGTCCTTGAGGTGCTTGGGCGAGACGTGGGTGATCTGCATCGGTCCGATGCCGCCGTCGCCATTGGTGGCGCCAATGAACTGGCAGCCGAGCGCTTCTACGAATGCCTTGCCTGCCAGGAGTTCGGCGGGGTAGAGCGTGAGGCGCTCTGCCTTTTGGAACGCGTCCCAGTGACTAAGACACCCTTCGGTGCGCTTGCGCCAGGACGCGCTGTTCACATACTCGTTATTGTAACGGTCGAGAACATAGCGCGCCTCATTGGCTTCGATGGGCGCGATCCCTTTGCGTGCCGCACGGATCTCAGCCACACATGAAGGGCCACAGGCGGTCGAGGTCGCTACGGCTTCTTCGGTGCTCGCGAGCTCTTCGGCAATGTCTTCTTCGTCGTTCTGCTCAGGCCACAGGGTGGTCCCAAAGTAGAGGAGCGGAAGGAGCCAGATCGCAGAGGTGAGCACTGCGGACCACGCGAGGCCGATCAGGTACGGCTTTCTGCTCTCGGCCGGAAGCCGGAACGAGGGCCACATGATGAGCATGTGCAAGGTTTTGCGCAGTGTGACCATGAGCCACACAGCAATCACCCAAACCACGCGCAAGAAACGAACCAAGCCCTCGCTGGCTCGCCGCCTCCAGACGATCCAGTCAATCTTGGTCGTGTTCATGACAACTCCAATGTTCGGAAATGAACAGGCTTTTCTACCATAATTTATGAATAAAGTCAAGCTTATATGGGTTGGTTTGGTAGAAAAGCAGAACGGGCGGCAACCGAGTGGTTGCCGCCCATGCGACGGGGGTCATGGGCCTACAGGCCGGGGCGTCCGTGGAGCCATTCGTTCGTGAGCCACACGAGGCTCATGTCGCAGGCCACGGCGAGGGCCATGACGCCGATGGGGGGCCAATTGGCCTCGGGAGATCCGGCGGGGATTCCCTCGAACACAGGGGAACGATCGGGCTGGTTGATGGCCCAGCGCCAGAAGAGGGTGATACCGATGGTGAACATGGAAGCTCTCCTGTACCCTGGCTTGATGCCGGGAAACGTTGGCCACTATAGCATAAAATAGCCTATTTGTCAATCCTTGGGTGCATGTTTTTGCCTAATTTCAGCCGTTTTTGCATTCCTGCTATAATACCTTTATGAATATCGCGATCATTGGTCCAAAGGGGGTTCTGTCTTCCAAAAAGGCAGGAGGAATTGAGACGCGTGCTTTTGAAATTGGGCGGCGGCTTGTCGAGATGGGTCACTTTGTAACGGTATATGCGCGCCGCCGCCATATGCCCGGTGAACCAGCCTTTGTGGACGGTATGCGTATCAAATATCTCCCTACGCTCTATTCCAAAAATCTCGAAGCGATCACACACACACTGCTAGCTACGATCCATGCGATTTTTTCGAACTATGATATTTATGACTATCACGGCGTAGGTCCATCTACGCTGTCGTGGGTTCCGCGCCTTTTGCGTCCAGGTAAACGCACTTTTGTGACATTCCATGCGCGTGATCAGTTTCATCAGAAGTGGAGCTGGTTTGGGCGGCTCTATTTACGCTTTGGAGAATGGGCATCTGTGCATTTTCCTCATTACTGCATTACGGTTTCACATACGCTCCAAGTACTTTGTCGTGACCATTATCGCGTGCAAACGATTTATATTCCCAACGGCGCGCATGCGCAGTTCATTGTTTCAACCAAGGCGCTTGAAACCTTTGGACTCAAATCAAAAGAATATGTACTTACCGTGGGCCGCCTTTTACATGTAAAGGGAATTCATCATGCGATTAACGCATTTCGCCAGGTGGATACAGATAAGGAACTGGTCATTGTAGGCGAGGGAACTCCTGCGTACATGAAAGAATTGCAAGAGTTGGCGCGAGGAGACCACCGGATTCGTTTTCTTGGATTTCAGTCGGGCGATATATTGCGTGAATTATTTGCACACGCGTATCTATTTGTGCAACCCTCTGAGTCTGAGGGGCTTCCGCTTACCGTATTGGAATCTATGAGTTTTGGAACCGCTACGCTTGTGTCGAATATTGAAGGGAATTTAGAAGCGATCTACCACACCGGTTTCGTGTTTGAAAATAAGAATGTGGAAGACTTAAAAAAACAGTTAGAAAAAGCATTGCGTGACCCTGAGTCGGTGGTCGTGCAAGGTGAAGAGGCTCGCGCGGTAATTGAGACAAAATTTTCTTGGGATATCATTACGCGCCACGTGGAATCACTTTATATCACGAGTTATCACTAAGTTTATGCAGTGGTCACAACATACGATTGCCGATACATTGCAGGCACTTCAAGCGCAGCGTCAGGGTTTGGATACGCAAACAATTGTTCTGCGTCAAAAAGAACATGGTCTCAATAAACCTGTGCGTACCGTGGAACGTACACCTTTGCGTATTTTGCGTGAACAATTCGTGAGCCCGCTTATGATCGTACTCTTTTTGGCTACGGGAGTGAGCTTGGTTCTAGGCGAGCTCTTAGATTTTTTTGTGGTGGGGCTTGCTCTCGTACTAAATGGACTATTAGGATTTGTAGAAGAGTATCGGGCAGATGCATCACTGCGCGCCCTGGAGGCGTATTTACCAATCATGGCGCGCGTGCGTCGCAATAATGAAATCCACGAAGTAAAATCTGAAGAGATTGTTCCAGGGGACATTCTTCTTTTGCGTGCAGGTGACAAGGTTGTCGCAGACGCACGGTTATTTATTGCGAATCAGCTTGTAGCAAATGAAGCGCCACTTACAGGGGAGTCTTTGGGTATCGCAAAGCATACCGATGTTATTACCTCGCATATTTCGATTGGAGATCGGGCGAATATGGTATTTGCAGGAACAGTTATTGCGGAAGGAATGGGGGAAGCGGTTGTTGTGGCGGTAGGCACAAAGACAGAGATAGGTGCGATTTCCACCTTGGTTCAAAAAGTGGTCGCGCGCAAAACACCGCTTCAAGCACAGATTTCGGTGCTGGCAAAAATTCTGACGGGTATTGTAGTAACCGCAACTGTACTTGTGATTGCGCTTGGACTTGCGCGTGGATATGAACTTGGAGAAATGTTATATATGGGGATTGCGATCGCTGTATCTGCAGTACCCGAAGGATTGGCGGTTGCGACGACTGCTATTCTCGCCATTGGCATGAGTCGTCTTCTTAAACGTAAAGTACTTGTGCGACGATTAGTGGCTACCGAAACGCTTGGAAGTGTTTCGGTTGTTTGTGTAGATAAAACAGGGACACTTACGACGGGTGAAATGCATGTGCGTGAACTATTGCTTGCGCCAAATAATGAATTTACAGAAAGTCTTGTCGGACTTGGTTGGGTGAGTAATCTCACCTATACAACTGACTTGAAGCATGCGGTTACGCCCACCGAGCGCGCGATTGGAGATTATTATGCATCGCGCACGGTTACGCCGTTCACACGCGAATCGTTTACACCCTTTTCATCACAAATGAAATACTCGGTGAGTATTTCTGTAGCAAATGGAGTGCGTTACGCGTCCGTTGTTGGAGCGCCAGACATATTGGCGACATACGCTAATATGACGGACGACGAACGTGCGTGGGCTCATACGACAATTGAATCACAGGGTAAAGAGGGGCGTCGTTTGGTGGCGCTTAGCATGTGCATATTAGAGGAGGGTGCGGATTTTGACATTGCCCACACCTCTTTTGTAGGCTTTATGGTGATCGAAGACCCTGTGCGACCAAGTGTAAAAGCGGCGCTTGTGCGAGCAAAAGAAGCAGGACTCAAGGTGATCATGATTACCGGCGACCACCCCGAAACAGCGCTTTCGATTGCGCGTGAATTGGGTATTACGGACGATGCGCGTAGCCTAGTTACGGGCACGGCGCTTAATCAAATGAGTGATGCAGAATTACAGCAGCGTATTCATGACATTCGTATTTTTGCGCGCGTTGTTCCCGAACACAAGATGCGCATTGTGCAGGCATTGCAGTCAGCACAGTATGTTGTTGCAATGATGGGCGATGGGGTAAATGATGCACCCGCTTTGAAGGCTGCGGATATTGGCATTAGCGTGGGCACGGGTACCGAGGTGGCTAAAGAAGCATCAGACATGGTGTTATTAGAAACGGATTTTGCGCGTATTATTGAAGCGATTTTTGAAGGGCGTGTCATCTTCGATAATATTCGGAAGGTTATTATTTTCTTATTGATCACGAGTCTTACAGAGGTATTTATTATTGCAGGTGCGGTGATTCTAGATCTTCCGATTCCACTTTCGCCCGTTCAATTGTTGTGGATCAACTTAGTGGCAGACAGTATTCCTGCTTTTGCGCTCGGGCTTGAGCCGGGCGAACGTGCTGTTTTGACAGAGGGACCACGGGCAGTAGGGAGAAAAATTCTTAGCGCAAGTTGGTATGCCTTGTTCTTTGTGGCAGGTCTTACGAGTGCGGCGCTTCTTCTTGCTCTTTACGCTCGTAATTTATCCGAAGGAATGCCTGTGAATGTAGCGAGCACCATTCTTTTCCTTTCGCTTGCAGGAATCGCGATCTTCTTCATATTTTCAGCGCGCGTACTTCGTGTGAGTATGTTGGAAGCCAATCCACTTCGTAATCGCTTTATCTTAGGGACGGTCGTGGCGAGTGTCGCCCTGCTTCTATTGCCGTTTATATGGCCGCAAACACGCGAGATTTTCGGCATCGCTCCATTCTCTTTTGTAGAATGGAGCCAGGTTGGGGCAACAATCGTGGTGGCGATATTGGTACTTGATTGGCTTAAAGTTCGCATTATGAAGGTGGAGCGCCAGCAGGCATAATTTCGTGTATAATAAAGAATATGGATCTACATACAATTGATTCTTTTCAGGACGCCGTGGTTACGGTGATGGGCCTTGGTCGCTACAAGCAAGGTAGCGGACTTGGAGCTACCAAATGGCTTATGCGCCACGGGGCGCAAGTGATCGTAACGGACTTAAAAGGAGAAGTGGAATTGGAGGAGTCTATGGCGATTGTGAATGAATGGTATGCGAAGTACAAAGAGCATTATCCAGAACGAGCAATTTATCAGCCACTCTTCGTTCTTGGCGAACATCGCATTGAGGATTTTGCGAATGTTGATTTGATTGTAAAAAATCCAGGGGTTCCAAGTGAGTCGGTATTCATTCAAGAGGCGGTAAAAAATAATATTTCGATTGAGTCCGATGTGAGTTTGTTTTTCCGTTTCTGCCCGTATCCAATCGTGTGCGTAACGGG
>CAYPYH010000021.1:0-12493 GCA_964415145.1 uncultured Gammaproteobacteria bacterium | reverse complement strand
TGCTTGTGCGGACTATGATCTTGAAACGCCAGATCTTTCGGCGCGTCTGTACAAGTCAAATCTTTTCCCGACCGTATACTACCTAGATGCTGACAATTTCTTGCGCCCATTCTTCAATGCGCCGATCTTCTTCTCGTGGAGTTTAGCCTTTGCGGACATTCAAACGGTTCAACATGATTGGCTCTCAAATTACACGCTTGGTGCGCCAATGGTTCCACTTCCAGGGACCACGCTTATCAAATCACCAGACGACGCTCGGGTGTGGGTGATGGAACCGAATGAAGACAATCCAGCTCTTCCAGTTCTACACTGGATCGCGAGTGAGGAAGTAGCAAATGCATACTTGGGCAGCAATTGGGCCTCTCGTATCATCGACGTGGCGCCGTCCATCATCGTAATGGCTCCAAAGGGGAATGATCTCACAGATCCCGCGAACCCACCGTGTTACATTGAGCTATACAAATAGTATATATAAACACCCAGCAATAGCTGGGTGTTTATATTGAGGAGCGCATAATTATATTATAGGTACAACACAAACAAAAACACACTCTTGCGAGTGCGTTTTTGTATCAAAGAAGCTTACGCTTGCTTTGGTGGGTTTGCAAACATCACGTTGATGTTGCGACCTTGAAGGTCAGCACCGTTGAGCGCGTTAAGCGCTGCGTCTGCTGCTTCATCGGCAGTGAAAGTAACGAATCCGAATCCACGAGAGCGACCAGTGTCGCGTTCACGTGCTACGCGGGCTTCAGTAACTTCACCGTATTGAGCGAAAGCTTCGCCCAATGCTGCGTCGTCCACGCTCCAAGGGAGGTTTCCAACGAATAACTTGTTCTTCATAAAGAAGTGTGAGGTATCGATAAATGAATTAAGGATGCTTCTCTATTCTTTTTGAGGAACAGGAGTAAGCACGGGAGTACTATAGCACAAGTGGTCTATCTTGTCAATGTCTACTGTGTAAAAACCCCTTATTTTACTGAATAACTACGCTAATTGTCTCGAAGGCACAATTGATATCATTATCGATACAGACGTCAAAATCTCCGCTAAAATTACCGGTCTTTTTGGCGGTTGCAGTGAAGACAATTGTAAGGGATTCATTGGGTTCGAGGGGCGTATTAAACTCAAAGATATCCTCGTCAATTGATTCTACGTAGTATTCATAGGACCTTTCAAGGTTTATATCAGTAATGTCTAACCCTTCCAAGAAAGAGCGTTTGATGTCGATACTGCGAAGGGAGCGCGATCGATCCTGAGTATTATGGATATCTACCCCGAACGTAAATGTGTCATCTATGGTGACGGTTTCTGGGCTATTAATCTCAACAGTGATGCCGTCTAGGTCTCGATCGTACCCTGCAAGAATAGCCGCTTCTTCTGCAGGTATTTCTGAGTCCGATTTTTGTGAGGTAAAAAGACAACCAGCACCCATAAGAAGTAATGCACTGAGCCACAAAAAAGAGAAAGGCGCCTTTTTCATATGAGTTAATCTTCCCTTGTTTGGATGATGTGTGCAAGGTATATCTTGGGGACAACCCCGCGATAAGGGTTGACAAGAATCTCTTTTTTAGGCATGTTGGACATGAGCTCAAAACAAGGAGGTGCTCTTTTGAATGACTCAGCGCTACTCCTGCGGGAGAGAAGTACGGAATCAAGAAGTGAAGCGGTGCCTTGGCCTGAACTGGTTCAGCGCTTGAGTAGATTTGTCTACAGCGCCATGGACCGCGAGTTTGACTCGAAGAGAGCTGTGCTCGAGAAGATCTCGGATGCGCAGCACTGGATTCGTACGTTTTGTCCTGAAGGAGGTGCGCGTGGCGCGGTGCTTGAAGGGATGCTGTGGACATTTGTCACAGATCGATTCGAGCGCACGCTCACGGAAAATGAACGGATCTTCGTGATCGAGTCCAATATTCGTGCGCAGCACGGACTTCTGGAACTGCGCACGCTTACCTTTACGGATCGTGTAGAGGTCGTGAAGGCACTACAAGAAGGAGAAGGTGGCGATCGTCGCACAACCTACCTTGCAGGCGCACTGGCGGTAGCTAGGGTTGCCATTGCGATCGAAGGATTAGGTCATACGTTTCGACTGGCTTCGCTTGCTGAAGACTTCGAAGGGGGGATTGATGGCTGGCTTGACCGGAAAGGTCGCCCCTCAATTCCGCTTGATGTGAAGCATGGCCTGAGGCGAGGAGATGGACATCTTGTTCGTCCGCATACGCTTTCCATAAAGGTGAAGGGCGGCATAGACTATCGTCAGCGCAATTTGCTGACGCGAATAGATCTGGAGCCTCGGGTGCTTCGTTTCTTCGTTCCAGGTTCTGAAGACGGCTCCATGGTCATCATGCATCGTCGAGGACCGATTCTGGAGCCACTGCGTCGCGCTCTTGAAGAGTGGCACAGGAGCCCGTTTCTGCTTCGGGGGAATGTGCGTCGCCCCAGGCTTCCGCGTAAACGGTATCACTAGCGAGTGGGGCATCTGCCCCTCTTTTTTGTTATACTGAAAGGAGCTATGAAAAACTATAATATCCTCGTATCATTTCTTATTGGACTACCGACACTTGTACTTGTTTCGGTTTTCGCTATTCAGGCGGTGTATAATCGCCCAGTTCAGGATTTATCGTCCGTGGTGGCAGGTGCTTCTTTGTATGAAAAGCAGGAATACCAACAGGAGGACGTAGAAGCGACGATAGATATTGTGATCACCAGTAGTGGTATTAAGACACTGGATGAGGCGGTGCTTGGAAGCGTGCGAGAATTCGAGGATAATTTTAAAAAAGAAATAGCTGCATCTGAAATTCCAGAAGACTGGGGAATGCCTCCTACACTTCAGATTCGATCTTCCTACAGTTCACATGAGAACATTGTGAGCGCCGTGCTAGATATCTATAGCTTTACAGGGGGAGTGCATGGGGTGCCTCAGGTGCAGACACTTGCCTATGACCGTGCAACAAAACAGATGGTGACACTTGATGAGATGTTAGGAGGTGCTACATTCGTGGAAATAGTATCCAACTTTGTTGTGAATGATCTTCTTGCGCGCGAAGACGTATTTGATGAATCAATCGTTCGCGATGCTGCGGGGCCACAGGCAGGGAATTTTGATGCCTGGGCGGTGGGTGAAGAGGGGGTCACTATTTTCTTTGACCCATACGAGGTAGCGCCATTTAGTGCTGGAATTATTCGTGTGACGATTCCGTGGAGTACGATCGAGCTCATACAGACGTAAGACATCATTTTTGCAGAGGGTAAATATAAAACCCCCACACCTTCAAGGTGTGGGGGTTTTACTTTGGGTCCTTGGACGAATTTACTTCAAGAGTGAATCAATGATCGCGGTGAACTTTGCGAGGCTTTCAGCTCCTTCGATCAATTGTCCGTCTACGACCGTTGAAGGGGTTGCACCCATTCCTTGTCCTGCGGCAACTTGTTGTTGATCTTCAATCTTTGAAAGATACTTTTGTGAGGTTACGCAAGATTGATAGGTATCCATGTTTACACCAATGCTCTTTGCTGTTTCTTCAAAGAGTGGGGTTCCCATGGTGCTTTGATTTGCGAATACGGCGTCTACGAAGGTGAAGAATCCGGCGTCACCTTTTTGTTCACCTACACATTCGGCAGCAAGCGCTGATGGCATTGCTTGTGGGTGGATGCTGGTCAAAGGGAAGTGACGGTATACCCAAGCGATATCATTACCGTACTTTTCGGTGAGCGCATTCATGGTTGTGTGGTGACGTTCACAGAACGGACACTGCATGTCTGAGTATTCATAGAGTACTACTTTTGCCTTGCGGTTTCCGCGTACATAGTCACCTTTGGCAAGTTCTGGAACAGTTGCAGTGGTAGGAGTTACGGGCGCACCAGATGGGTCAACGGCAACTGGAGCGGTTGGAGTGTTTGCGGATCCCGCACCAAGTGCGCCAATCTTTGTACCCATTGCAGATTGTACAAGAAGGGTAAGGGCAATACCGGTCACAAGTCCGAAAATGAACATGGTCTGAGGAGGTGCTTCAAAGAATCCTGCTTTTTTGTTTTGAGTTTCCATAATGTAAAAGAATAAATAAAAGAGAGCGTAAGGAACTAGGTCGGATCTACTCTTTTTTCTGTGTAGTTAACAAGGTTTGTTCGATATGAGGCGGAATCTGTGGGGCGACGCGAAGTAATGACGGTGCACAAAGGAAGGGTACATGGGGTATATTATTCGTTGGCGCTGTTTCGTGTCGTGGAGACTGTAATGGGGCGCAAGACTGTTCTTGAACGCGTTCAGGACGCGCGAGACAAGATTCTTCTCGACAAGGAGTTTCTATGAATTGGTGTACAGGGGAACAGGGGCCGTCGCACATATGGCGTAAATCTTGTGCGGGCAATTGCAAGGTAACTACTCCGTGATACGGGAGTATGTTTGCACAAAGGGCAAATAAAAATAGCCACTTTTTCATGACTATATCCTACCTAATTCGAACAGATTTGGCGACCCCTGTTATACACAGTATACTATTGGTATATGGCGATTAATTTTTTTGAGATTTTCCAAAATCTAGGGCTTACGCAGAGCGAAACAAAAACGTATTTTGCAAGTTTTCAGTTGGGGCCGAGCAGTATTCAAGAAATCGCAAAGCGTGCGAAGCTTTCGCGTACGGCCGTGTATGACGCCGTTTCAAGTTTGCAAAAGCGAGGGATTCTTTCGACGGCCGTACGTGGAAAGAAAACGATTTATACCGCCGAAGATCCAGAGCGTGTAATCGCACATTTTAAGGCGCGCATTAAGGAGATGGAAGGACAGATCGACGTATTGCAAAGTGCGCAGACCGAATTGTCTTTGCTTGGAGGTGGGGAAAAACCAACCGTACGCTTTTATGAAGGGGACGAGGCAATACGAGTTATTTTTAGCGATGTAGCAGCTTCTGGTGCAAGTGTTATCCGTGAAGTGACCAATTTAGATATCATTCAAAAACAAGTAAATAAACAAATTCTTGATAAAGCAAAGCGTCAGCTTGAAGGGAAGAAGTTGGATTTCCTAATTGCTTATCATGGACAGCGTACAGGAACTGGAAGTGCGCAGGTGGCGAAAGAGTTACCAAAGGGTGTTGGATCGTTTTCTGGGGATATGTTTATTTACGCAGATCGTGTTGCTTTTTTTGATCTTGCTGAAAAGCCAATGGTCGTGATTATTGAAAATAAAGCGTTTGCAGATACGGCACGTGCGTTGTTTGACGCTTTTATAGATAAAAAATAACAGTCGTCAGCCAAGGGGTGGCGACGACCATAGTACGTGGGGACATGGGACTTGTGGGTCTCAGGGGCCCGTTGCACCGTGGTCGCCGCCGGTTCTAACCGAGGAGTTACACGAGTTGTGCGGCGCTCGCGGGAGCACTGCGGGGGCAAGACGTTTCGCCTACCCAGGGATTGGGCTGGGATTCGTCGTAGGTGTGCGCGCGATTGACCTTCTGGAAGATTATCGTGTGCACAATGTGAATGGGACAGATATTACTCACGAGGCACGTTGTTTGCGCCAGGTGGGTAACTAGAGCCTCTTCACTTCATTGCCTCCTTCTCGTGACTGGGTCGGCTGGAACATGGTGTGTGTCAGTCGAGCATGAGTCACTAGGGTTCCTCTTAGGGCGAGTAGCTGTTGCCCCGAACCTGTACCATTTGCGTGTGCGACGCAGAACTGCGCCGAACCGTGTGGTGGAACAGGAAAGACTTTGTACCATAAAATGATGGTTCTGTCAACCCTTGGGCCTGGGGTTCTTTTTGTTTTGTATGCTTAAAATACATTAGATTTAGCTTATATTAGCCAAATTAGATAAATCATGAAGTGAGGCTCTTGACAGTATTATTTCTTTCTGATAATCTACCCCTCCGCCGTTACCGGTCTTAACCAGACTCTGCGTACGGAGGTGTCTCGATTGTTCGGGCGTACTCAAATTACATAGATCAATTACGGTCTATCTGAGTACATAACGATAATCCGGAGTCTGGTAACGCTTCTGGGCCTGAAACGACACCGTTTCAGCTGATGGACGCCTGCATTCCCCAGAGTGTGGCGTCCGCCAATTGCTACGGTGACTCATGGATCTTGCCTTGCAAACGCTTCGTATTGCGTGTGCTAGGGAGGGTCCATGAAGGATCTTGTTCGCGAAAATCGCCCCACGGGGCCGGTGCTGGACCGCTTCCAGAACTTCTTCGACGGCGACGGCGCCGAGATCGAGCCGGGCTCCACAAAGCCCGGCGGACATCTCATCCGTGGTCGTGTGTGGTTCACGGTCGACCCGAAGGTGCTGGCGGCGGAGGGTGACGAAGTCGCCCGAGCCCGCCGTGCGCCGCGGATCGCCGCCGTGATTCGTCGTGCGGATGGGACCTCGCGTCCCGTCCGTCAGGGTGGATCCAATCTCAACCAATGCCAATAGGAGGTGGCACGGGTTTCTGCCGAATCGATTCCTCGATTCGGCGCCCACAAAAGTACAGCTCAATCGTATGTGAGCTGTATTCCTGTGGACCTATTCAGGAGCACGCATGTTCGTTTCTGGTTCGAGTGGTTTCTCGGCACGCACGGCCGCGGACAGTGCAAGGATCGCCCGAGTACTCGCCGCCTTCGAAGTACGTGTGCAGATGGTGTGGGGATTCCACCACCCAGTTCTGTTCGCGCGCGACGAGGGGCATGTTCCGAATGACATCGTGAAAGCCTTCAAGGACTTCGCGGTGGAGATCGGAGTACGGTTTTTCTCGCCTTCGCGACGCATCGGCTTTCCGGCTGATGTACTCACGCGGGACAATGTGACCTGGTTCTCACGCGACGACTTTGCCCGCGAACTCTACCAGGAGCTCGCGAACGAAGGTGTGACGTGGGACCTTGTCGACAACCTTGCTTACCGCCTCGCTCTGGGGCCGGTATACGAGTGGGATGAGTACAAGGGTAAGGCTTGTGCTGATGACTGCTCATACTGTTACGGTGGCGACCCGATTCCCAGTCGCGCGGCAACGCGTAACTGGCAGGAGGGGGAGATCCGGCGACAGGCAGGACAAGAACAGCGCGAAAACCTTTTGAGTAAGCGAGAACGCATCGATCTTGGACGTGTACAAGCACATCTGAGTACGCTCCGTCGACGCAAGCGCAAGGGTCGCACACGCCGTGAGTACGACGACCTCGAGTTCTAAAACTTCTTTCCCGACGGAACTCCCGTCGGGCCGTCAGCTCACCGCCTTTTACCACGGATAAAAGACGATGAGCTGGAGGAGTGCATATGCCCAGTGAAGAGAGTTTGCATTGGCAGGATCTGGTTCGTACGGGACTGGTTCCTGACCTCTACCACGTGTTCGGCAAATTTCAGGTGTTCTTGACCCCACGGGTTGGATCAACGGTGGCACAGCAGGCTCTTCGTGAGCTTGCGAATGTCATCGGGCTTCCTACGTGGGTCGTGACGCCCGAGATGTTGTCGCAGATGTGGGAGACCGATTTCCGGTTCATGAGCCGAAAGCAGAAGGAAGACGAGCGTGAGACCGTTTCGATCATGATTTCCATCTTCAGGGTGGATGTCATGTATTGGGCGGATTGCATCGCTCCAGATCGTCGGGAGGAGATCGAGACAGCGCTTCGGCGTTTCAACTCGAATATCCATACCAATGGTCGCACCTTCTTTGGGAAGCTCAAGAGTCGGCGTCGGTTTCGTTCCAGGTGATTTCAACCCCTTTCCCGACGGAAACTCCCGTCGGGCCGTCAGCTTAGTGCTTTTTCAGGCGAAATAGCGCTAAATTGACAGGAATTTCAGGGCATGGTACATTTCCGCCCGTAATATCACCCTATGTCTCAAGACTATTTAATCAAGATGGAATCTGAAGGCGACGAAAATGCTGTTGGAAAAGGACACATGATTCGTATGCATAAGAATGTAAAGAAGCTCCGCGAACGTCTTCGTTTGAAGAAGTTCAACCCAATTGCGCGTAAGCACACTTGGTACAAAGAAACAAAATAACGCCTTCGGGCGTTCTTTTGTTTATAGGGGTAAATTGCCAAAAATACGCTTAAAATTAACCGTCCACCCCCGAGTAGGAGGTGGACGAGGTACCCCGGTGCCTGGGGTGGCGGTCTCGACGGCGGTCGCGGATGGGTCGGTTGGCGCGCGCATTGAGCGCGTTGACCACCTGGATCATCGGACCCGTACGGGCATTGTGCGTCATGCGCGCCACGGTGCCTTCGAAGTGATCGAGGTTCCCGTTGTCGCGCAAGCGCTGCTCCGCGAGCTTCTTGCACACGGCACGGCGGGCACGGGCGGCGGCGGACTTCTTGGCCATGGGGGGAACTCCTGAAGGGTTCCGATTCACCTCATGAGCGAGATGTTATCGGAGGAGATTTATACCATATTTTAGCGAAAAAGTCAAGTCGTTGTTTTGCTAGAGGTACACTCAAAAAGATGTGATATAGTGTTTATATATGGCGCAAACCGCAAATCGAACACAAGAATTACTCATCCAAAAGCAAGGCTTTCAATTTGTGGTTGGGGTAGACGAGGCGGGGTCGGGAGCATTGGCGGGGCCTCTTGTGGCGGGCGCAGTCATTTTGGATAATGAAAATCCAATTCTTGGACTTGCGGATTCAAAACTTATTACGGAGAAAAAACGAGAAGCTTTGTACGGTGAAATTATTTTAAATGCAAAGGCTTGGGCTTTTGGAATGGCAACGGTAGAAGAGATTGAAGCGCTAGGCATTCGCCCGGCAAACTATCTAGCGATGCGCCGTGCGATTGAAAAAATTCCAGATGCACAATTCGCATTGGTAGATGCGTGGACTATTCCTCAATTACATATTCCTCAGCAGGGAATTATTCGAGGTGATCGCACGATCGCCTGTATTTCGGCCGGATCAATTATCGCCAAAGTAACGCGTGACCATATGATGCAAGATTTACACGCACAGTTCCCGCAGTACGGTTTTGATATCCACAAAGGATATGGAACAAAATCACACCGAGATGCGATCAAAGAACATGGTCCGTCAACGGTGCACCGCATGAGTTTTACTTTGGTATGAGCAAAGATATCGTGGTGTTAACGGGCGTCTTGGAAGATGCTCGCACGCGGGTCGTGGTTGGGGGTACATATAAACATGTGAAGGGCGGAATGTATGTGGTGATTGATGTAGCCTTGCGCGAAGCGACTTTAGAACCCGAGGTAGTGTATCGCGCTATTGCTGCTCCAGATTTATTATGGCTGCGCCCGCTTGAAGAATTTTGTGAACGATTTACTTTAGTTAAAGAATAATCTATGTCTGAAATTGGAAAAAAACCAGGAGCTGAAATCGTGCCTATTGGTCGCGCGGAACGGAAGGTTATCGATAAAGCTGCTGATGATCTACAAGACATTGCCACTGAACATACCGAAGCAGCCGAATTCGTATTGGAGGAGTATAGACGAATCAAACAAGAGCTAGTGGCAGAGAGGGCGAAGCCTGAGTGGGCACGCAGAGCTGCAGTTTTAGAAAAACTAGAAAATGAATGGAAGTCAATCGGAGATGCATTAGATAAGCTTATTGAAATTGGAAACACGCTTATGGATACGGGCGCAGGGCTCGAAGCTCGAAATGAATTTTTGATAAAGCGAGAAGAAGAGGAGGGTTACTAGGACTGGACAGGAGTAAAAATATAAGGTAGATAACATGAACCCTAAGGAGGGTTCATGTACTTTCGATTTCCAGAGGATCTCGTTCCGGGGTTCTGTTCGAAGTGTGGGGGCCCAATCACCAATGTGGAGGAAGAGGGAGTGTCATTCTTCCTCATTTCGGGGGACGACCGAAAGCCCTTCTTATGCGCCAATGGGCATGAGACTTGGTTGTCTCCGAGCCCGGTCTCCGTGCTTGCATTGTTCGTGGATCGCAAGGCGGTGCTGACGCGGCGGCTCATCCACCCCGTGGGTGAGCTGTGTCTTGCGGGCGGCCACGACAATCCTGGCGAAGATTCGGCATCCGCCGCGATTCGTGAGGCTCGACAAGAGATCGGGTTCGAGATGCCCGGAGGCGTTGAGCTCGTTCACATGGGTCATCGTGGGTCTCCGGTGCGACCGGTAGGTTTGAACTGCTGGGCACTTCACTGGGAGACTCGCAAGTACGGGCCGTGCAAGCTGAAGCCCGACGGAAAGGAGGTGAGTGAGATTGTGTACGTGGAAGATCTGCAGCGCATCCCGTCCCTCGCCTTCGATCTCCATCGGATCTTGCTGGTCAGGGCGGCCCATCGTCTGAATGTTATCTACTGAAGCCCTCGTGGCCGACGCTTGAAGCGTCGGCCTCTTTTTTTGATAAAGCGAGAAGAGAAGGGTGGGTGCTGGGGCTGGACAAAATTACAAAAATAAGGTAGATAACAAGAACCCTAAGGAGGGTCCATGTTACGGTTTCGATTTGAGGATCGTTTCGTTCCCAATTTCTGCCAGGTGTGCAGAGCGCCAATCGTCAACCCAGAGGAGGCGCGCGAATTCCGTGTGGACGGTGTCGGGCGTGTGCCGTTCAAGTGTGCCAATGGGCACGAGACCTGGGTGTCGCCCCGGCCCGTGTCGGTGCTCGCGCTCTTCGTGGACGGCATGGTGCCCCTTGGGCGCCGCGGAATCAATCCGTGCATTGGGGAACTTGCGCTGGCCGCGGGTTTTTCCAACCCTGGTGAAGATCCGCGTGCAGCGGTTCTGCGCGAGGCGGATGAGGAGATCAAGTTCGTGATGCCCTTGGGAGAACGGCTCACATTCGTCGAGTCGCTTGCGGCTCCCGACCGTCCGGCGCTTCTGGGGTGCTACGGGTTCAATTGGCTCACGGCGAAGTATGGGCCGTGCAGCCTGATTCCCGATGGCCATGAGGTGACCGAGATCGTCTACGCGCGTCCGCAGGAGCTTCCGCCCCTCGCTTTCAGCACGCATGTGCAGTTCATCGAGCTCGCGGCCCGTCAGTTCGGGATCCTGTGAGTTGATCCATCGCGCCGGCAGAAATGCCGGCTTCTTTTATTATTTGCAAACAAAAAACCCGCCGCACCAGTGAAGTCGTCCGCTCGCTGATGCGAGGGTCTTCGTTGATGTGGCGGGGCGAGATTCGTTGTGGAGTAGAAGCGACTAGGTGTTGCCGAAGAACGGTCCAGCACCTACCCAACCCTTCATTTTGATCAGATGAGAGTAGGAAGGGAGACGGGGGTCTTCCTTGTAGCGAGTTCTGTACTGACTCTGGCTAGCGATCCCCAGCCTTCTTGTCGCGGCCGATGCGTCCTTCACAGTAGTATAAGGCTTGCTTCGACCGCGTCCAAAGAACTGTGGCCACCCCATCCACGTCGCCTTGTAAGCAAGGTTTGGGTTCGAAGGAAGACGAGGATCCTTCTTGTGTTGCATCTTGTACTGCGCCGGAGTCCCGATGCCGAGTGTGATCGCGGCTCGGCCAGCCTCCTCCATCGTGTCATAGAAGCTTTTACGTTCCTTGCCGAGGAAGTTGTACCAGTCAGTCCACTGTCCGTCGTAGTATGCGGCGGGATTGGACGGGAGCCGCAGATCGAACCGATACCCTTCCTCGTACTCAGCCTCTGACGTGACGCCGAGTGCTCGCGCCGCGGCACTCGCTTCAGCATACGTTGAGTAGAACGGAGTATTCATTCGGCTGAGCAGCCCGATGATGTCTCGGGTCTCCTCGGCGAAGTTGAACGACCAGCCAGTCCCCTCGATATGGAGCCTCGACCGCCGCTCGCGCTCGTCCTTGTCCTCGTCATCGAGGTGGCAAATGATGTTCCACGCGAGCTCATCCACCGCCCGAATCCGATCGCAGTTGGCGACGAAGTCGAGCACGGTGACGTGTGTCTTGCCGTTGGCCTTGCGGATGCCACGACCGAGCTGCTGCAGCCAGATCGTCTCTGACTTCGTGCCCCGAAGGAACACGAGCATCTCAGCGTCCGGTACATCGATCCCTTCGTTGAACATGTCGCGCACGAGGACCTCGCGCACGATACCCGCCTTGAAGTCAGCGAGGATCTGGCGCTGCGTGTCAGAGCTGAGGAGCGAGTGGTACGGCACAGCGTCCGGGAAGACCTTCATCACTGCCCTCACGTGCGTGAGGTTGCGGCAGAAGATGATCTTCTTTGCGATGCGACCGAACTTCTCGTCCTCAACCTTACGTACGCGGCGCTCGATGGCCTCGATGCGTTCGTGGAGGAAGATTGTGGAGTCGAGATCGGACTTCGCGACGGTGCGGTCACCGCCGGTCACCCGATCAACGAGCTCCTGCAGGCGCGCACGGTCGATGTTGTCGCTCTCGACTCGGTAATCGAGTTCCGCGAGCCAGCCGTCGGCAATACCCTGCGCGAGGTGGTAAGAAAAGATCTCCTCACCAAAGATCTCGCGAATGTTCTTGCCGTCGCCACGGTTCGGCGTTGCCGTCAGACCGAGCGTCATCTTCGTCTTGAAGTACTTGATTGCCGGCTTGAAGGTGTCGGCCTCGCCGTGATGCGCCTCATCAACGATTATGAAGTTGAACGCCTTGCGACCG
>CAYPYH010000020.1:0-13296 GCA_964415145.1 uncultured Gammaproteobacteria bacterium | reverse complement strand
CTACTTGGTTTGGGATGGCGGAACGGCTCGCGCAGCGCCCGGGCGACGCGGTGGTCTTAATCGGGGGAGATCGAGTGCTTCGCGCCTATGGTAGCTTTTCTCATCCAAATATTTTTGGAGGGTATTTGAGCGTTGCACTGCTACTTTTGGTGGGTCTTTGGACGAAGTGGCAAACTAAGGTGGAAAAAATAGTTGTCGCTTGTGCGGTCGTATTACTTTGTGGGGGGTTGGCGTTTACTATGTCTAAATCCGCAATGCTCGGTACAGGAATTGGTTTTATTGTTGGAGTTTCCACGAAGGCTTTGTATGGACACAGTACTTGGCGCAAGTGGAGTGGCGCTGTGCTCACGACGATGGCACTCGCGGTCGTAATGAGTCTTGCACTTGCGCCGCGCTTTGCGGGTAATGCACTGGAAAGTAATTCGGTGAGCGAGCGTGTGGAACAGTGGCAAGCACTGCCCGCCGTTATGGCGCACAGTGCGGGACCTTTTGGGTGGGCACTTGGATCTGGTCCTGGGTCTTATGTATTCGCGTGGCAAGCGGCGGATGCCACAAGGGAATGGTGGCTGTATCAGCCAATTCACCATGTGTTTGCATTAATTTTAGCCGAAGTAGGTTTGGTTGGATTGATTGCACTGCTCTGGTTTTTGTATACGGTTGATCGGCGGAATTATGCAGCCTTACCAGCACCAATGGCAGTAGCGGGATTGATGGCGAGTACGTCTTTGTTCATGATTGCCCTTTTTGATCATTATCCATGGAGCTTGTGGCAGGGGTTGGCGCTTTCGGCGGTGGTGTTGGGGTTCATTTGGACGAGCGGGAATGCAAAAGAGGCATAGAAAATGAAAAGGCGTCTCATTATCACTCTTGACATGAGAGTGCTAATTTCGGTAAATTGAACGGGTACAAAACTATCTATGAATTTGAAACCAATCGGGACACATATCATTTTAAAACCAGTAGACGCTGAAACAAAAACAGCATCAGGGATTATCATTCCAGAAACGGCTACAAAAGAACGTTCAGAACGCGGAATCGTAGTAGCGGTTGGACCTGGTGCGAGCTTAGAAAATGGGCAGCGCCGAGCAATGGAAGTAGAAGTAGGGCAAACAGTGCTTTATAAGAGTTGGGAAGAACCAATTGAAATTGATGGAGCGAAATTTTTAGTGATTACACAAGACGATATTAAAGCAATCATTGAATAGTATGGCAAAGGAAATTATTTTTGGAACTGAAGCACGTGCGGCGCTCAAGCGCGGAATCGATATTTTGGCAGATGCAGTAAAGGTGACATTGGGTCCAAAGGGGCGCAATGTGATTATTGATCGCGGATACGGCGCACCAATGGTAACCAAGGACGGAGTGAGCGTGGCAAAAGAAATTGAACTCGAAAACAAGCAAGAAAATCTTGGTGCGGATTTGATTAAAGAAGTGGCGTCTAAAACAGCGGACGTGGCGGGGGACGGAACAACAACCGCTACCGTACTCGCGCAAGCGATGGTGGGAGAAGGTTTGAAATTGGTCACATCGGGTATTGACCCACAGGCGCTTCGTCGTGGAATTGAAAAAGCGGTTGATATCGCAGTTGAAGAAATTAAAAAGTTGGCGACGCCAGTGTCGGGTGACGCGATTCGCCAAGTGGCAACCATTTCTGCGAATGATGCAGAGATCGGAGAAAAGATTGCAGAAGCAATGGCGAAAGTGGGAAATGATGGTGTCATTACAATCGAAGAAGGGCAATCATTTGGGGTTGAAGTAGACGTTGTAGAAGGAATGCAGTTCGATAAAGGGTACCTTTCGCACTATATGGTGACCAATGCAGAGCGCATGGAATCAGAGTATGAAGATGTACCTGTACTTGTGACTGATCAAAAGATTAGCTCTGTACAAACCATTCTTCCTATTTTGGAGGCGCTTGCAAAAACGGGTCGTAAAGACTTGGTGATTATCGCCGAAGACGTAGACGGAGAGGCGCTTACGACTCTTGTGGTGAATAAGCTCCGTGGGGGATTCAATACGCTTGCGATTAAGGCACCTGCATTTGGAGACCGTAAAAAGGCCATGCTTGAAGACCTAGCGGTGGTAACGGGTGCCACCTTGGTGAGCGAAGAGACAGGTATGAAATTCGATACGGTTGGACTTGAGGTATTGGGTCGTGCACGTAAAGTGATTTCAACCAAGGATACGACGACGATTGTAGAAGGGGCGGGAGACAAGGTTGTGATTGCGGCGCGTGTGGCACAGGTGCGTAAGCAAATTGAAGAAACAACATCGGACTTTGATCGCACAAAACTACAAGAACGTTTAGCGAAATTGGCCGGAGGCGTTGGGGTTATTCGCGTAGGTGCGGCGAGTGAAGTGGCGATGAAAGAAAAGAAACACCGTATTGAAGATGCGGTGGCTGCGACCAAGGCGGCGATTGAAGAGGGGATTGTGGCCGGTGGTGGTGTGGCATTGCTACGCGTGCAACCGGTACTCACCAAGCTTCGCGAAGCGACAGTGAATAATGACGAAGCGCTCGGAATTGCAATTGTAGAGCGTGCAATCGAATCACCACTTTGGCAGATTGCGATGAATGCAGGCGCAAAGGGTGATGTAGTAGTGGCGAATGTAAAGGCTCAAACCGGAAATGCGGGTTACAATGCAGCGACCGACAAGAATGAGATCGACATGGTTGCGGCTGGAATTATTGATCCGGCCAAGGTAACACGCTCAGCACTTCAAAATGCAGCATCGATCGCGACAATGGTAATTACCACGGAAGCTTCAATTACCGAAATTCCAAAAAAGGATGATTCATCTGGCGCTGGTGCGCCTGGAATGGGTGGAATGGGCGGGATGATGTAAACAATGGCTCGTGTAATAAAACTCTCTTGGCGCTTTTGTGCCAGGGGGAGTTTTGTATTTAATCACATGATATACTTTATGCATGTCCAAGACGAAAGGAGCGACAATTTTACAGGTATTTAGCATTTACTTCGGATATGCACGCCGTCGTTTTTGGAGTTTCTTCTTTGCGATTGGTTTTACGGCTGCGGCCGTTGCCTTTGAGGCATCTACACCAAGCGCACTCAGACGCGTGTTTGATGTATTTACCGGAGATGTTCATGCACCAGAGACGGTTGTCCTGCTTTCGCATGCGCTACTTATTTTGTTTTCACTTAGAGTCGCTTCTTGGGGACTGTGGCGATTGGGAGGATGGATTAATATTAACTTCCAACCGCGCACGATGGCGGAATTGCAAGTAGATGCGTATAAGTATTTATTGGGACATTCGTATCAATTTTTCGCAGACAATTTTTCTGGGTCGCTTGTAAAAAGAATTGGGCGTTTTGTGCGTGCATTCGAAGTCTTGGCGGACGAAATTACATATCGATGGATTCCAATTACCGTTGTGATGACGGGAGGAGCGATCGGTCTTTACCGCCAAACGCCCGTGTTCACATTGGTATTCTTGGGTTGGTTCGTGGTGCTTTTTTGCTTTAGTATTTTTGCGGCGCGTTGGGCAGTGAAGGCCGACATAGAACGCACGGCGGTCGATTCGGAACTGGGAGGCCGTATGTCGGATACGATTTCGAATGCGGTGACCATTAAGATCTTTGGATCATTTGATCGAGAGGTGGAAGCCTTTAAGGAGGTTGCGCATCGGTATAGACGGTATCAAATACGTAGCTGGGGACGCCACGAAGTTATTTTCTTGGTGCAGTCCACGCTTTCGTTAGCACTTGAAATGACCTTTATTTACATTGGGGCCATGATGACCTTGCGAGGCGAATTGTCGATTGGAGACTTGGTTTTCATTCAAACATATTTAGCGATTGTATTCCACCAGGTGTGGGAAATGTCACGTTCATTGCGCCATATTTTTGACGCCTATGCGGACGGTAAGGAAATGGTAGATATTTTACAAACGGTGCATCAGGTTCGCGATGTACCACAGGCAAAAGAATTGAAGGTGACGAAAGGTGAAATTGTTTTTGATGGGGTGACATTCGGATTTGGAAAAGAGGCGGTATTGAAAGATTTTTCAACAGCGATTTCACAGGGTCAAAAAATTGCACTCGTGGGGCCATCGGGTGCGGGAAAGACCACCATTACAAAATTACTGTTCCGATTCTATAATGTACGCAGCGGAAAGATTTTGATTGATGGGCAGAATATCGCGAAGGTGACTCAAGATAGTTTGCGTCGCATGATTTCTATGGTGCCTCAAGATCCAATTTTGTTTCACCGAAGTTTGCGCGAAAATATTGCCTATGGAAAACCAGATGCAACGGATGAAGAGATTATTGAAGCGGCAAAGAAGGCACATTGTCATGAGTTTATTGAGAAGTTGCCACTAAAATATGAAACATTCGTTGGAGAGCGTGGAGTGAAGCTTTCAGGTGGAGAGCGCCAGCGTGTCGCAATTGCACGTGCGATTTTGGAAAATGCTCCTATTTTGGTGCTTGATGAAGCGACGTCGGCACTCGATTCAGAGTCAGAGGCTTTGATTCAAGGGGCACTTAAAGAATTAATGAAAGATAAAACGGTTATTGCGATTGCGCACCGTTTGTCGACGATCATGAATATGGATCGTATCTTGGTTATTGAAGACGGACGTATTAGTGCAGATGGTACACATGAAGAATTGGTAGAGAAGGCTGGTGTGTATCAAAAACTGTGGAGTTTGCAGGCAGGAAGTTTTATTGGAGAATAGTTGCGAGATAAAAAAAGAGGCCCGCCGTATGCACGCCAAGGGCGCATGCACACGAGCGGGTTGAAGCGGTCGCCGTCCTAGTTGTGGACGGTGGGACCGATGGGCTGCGGGGCGACGTTCGCCGTGGTCGACGCCGAGGCCGAGCTGGCCGACGGCGTGTTGGTGGGCTGGGACGCGCTCGAGGGGCCGGCGAAGCAGGGCAGGAAGTCGGACGGGATCTGGACGCCCATGAACGGGATGAGCTGGACGAGCTCCGTGGCCTCGGGGTGATCGGCCATGAACTTCTGGACGTCGAGGGCGTTGCGCGCACCTTCGGCGAGCGCCACGCTCATCTGGGCCTGGGCGCTGGCGAGATCGGCTTGCGCCTGCGGGCCAGCGTTGTGGGACGCAGCCTCGGCCTGACGCATGGACTCGCGGTAGCTGGTGAACGAAGCCGAGCAGGCCTCGCGCCGCGCATTGGCCTGGTCGACGACCGAAGCCGCGACGACGATCTCGGCGCTGGGGGCCTCGGGGCCGATCTGGCCGGCCTGCGCGTCTTGCGCGAGACCTCCGAGCTCGGTGCCCTCGAGGGATTGGGGGTTGTCACAGGCCGTCAGGGCGACGGCGAGGGAAAGGAAGAGAAGGTGACGCATGAGCTATGGACTCCGCTGAGTGTCGCGATGATCCGCGAGCGGGATTTTTCTACCATAAGTGAATGTGGCTGTCAATATGCAAAAGGCCCCATTTTTTATTGCCAAAAAGCCCAACTTTGGCTACATTGAATGCACTGTGCAGGATATTTTTGAATTAAAAAAAGAGATTGAAGGGTGGGCTGCGCGCGCAAGCGCTCTTTTGCAGTCTTTTTCGATTGATTCTATGCGTACAGAGCAGCAGGCGCTTGCGCAAACCATGCAATCTCCAGATTTTTGGAGTAATCCTGAAACGGCTCAAGGCGTGGCGCGAAAGAATGCGGTATTAGAGCGAGAGCTGGCGGAATATGAGCAATTACAGCAAACGATCGCACAATTGCCTGAATTGCTTACAATGGTTGAATCGGATCGTTCTTTGCAGGAAGAATTAGAAAAAGAATTAGTACGTGCACAAGACCTATTGCAGCGTGTTGAGCTAAAGACCTATTTTACGGACGAACATGACGATGCGCCGGCACTTGTGTCGTTCGCGGCCGGCGCCGGCGGAATCGACGCCATGGACTGGACTGAGCGTTTAATGCGCATGTACATTCGCTTTGCTGAATTAAAGGAATGGAAGGCGGAAGTGCTGGATATTTCACAGGGGGAGGAAGCGGGTATAAAAAGCGCCACGCTACGCATTGAAGGTCGCTATGCATATGGCATGTTGAAGGGTGAGGCGGGAGTGCATCGTCTCGTTCGAATCTCTCCTTTTGATTCCGAAGGAATGCGACATACGTCTTTTGCGGCGGTGGAAGTCATTCCAGAACTCACCGATGTTTCGGAAGATGCGATTAAAATCGATCCGGACGATTTGCGTGTGGATACCTTTTTGTCTTCTGGAAAAGGTGGGCAGTCGGTAAATACAACGTATTCTGCGGTGCGTCTTACGCATATTCCAACAGGCACCGTTGTGTCTTGTCAGAATGAACGTTCACAACAACAAAATCGCGACACCGCAATGAGCGTTTTGAAATCACGCTTGTACCAGCTTTTGCTAACAGAGAGAAAAGAAAAGATTGAAGAATTACGCGGGGTACGTAGATCTATTGAATGGGGAAGCCAAATTCGTAGTTATGTTATGCAACCCTATCGTTTAGTGAAAGATCATCGAACGAATGTAGAAACGTCAGACATTGATGCGGTATTAGATGGAGGATTACAGCCCTTCATTGAAGGATATTTATTGGACCAAGCAAAAAAGTAATATGAAAGTAATAGTCACGGGAGGTGCGGGATTTATTGGGTCACATGTTGTGGACGCTTTTTTAGCGAAAGGGGACGAGGTTGTTATTATTGATCATTTTAAAAAAGAAAAGTTACGTTTCGTGCCAGATGGGGTAAAGGTGTTGAAGTGTGGAATTGCCAGCCAGGAAGCTTTGCAATTCATTGGTGAATATAAACCTGATCTCGTTTGTCATTTAGCGGCACAAATTAGTGCGCCTGCATCTGTTCAGAATCCGGCACACGACGCACAGGTCAACATTACCGACGGAGTCGCTCTTTTACATGCCTGTATTCAGGCAGGTGTGAAGCAGTTTTTTTCAACTTCTTCTTGCGCGGTATACGGTAGATCTCCTGAATTACCTTTGAATGAGGAGAGCGTTCAAATTCCAGAATCTCCGTATGCAGTGAGTAAGCAATCCTTTGAAGGATATTTACGTTATGCGCATGATGCATTTGGTATTCAAACAATCGCATTTCGTCCGGCGAATGTATATGGCCCACGCCAACAAACGGTAGGTGAGGCAGGTGTTGTTGCGATTTTCTTAGAAAAAATCCTTAAAGGGGAAATGGGTCAGATTTTAGGGGACGGTGGAGCGACGCGCGATTATGTATATGTGGAAGATATTGCACGCGCATTTGTGCAGGCGGCTGATTCTTCATATGTAGGTTCGCTTAATCTTGGAACATCTACGCAGACATCTGTAAATGAGCTCTGGGAATCACTTTCAGCAATTCATGGCGAGCAAACACAGGCAATTCATATGCCTGCGCGAAAAGGGGATATTTATCATAGCTATTTAAATGCGGCGCGAGCAAAAGAGGCTATTAATTGGGAACCGCGCGTATTACTTGCCGACGGACTCAAAAACACCTACGATTGGTTTACTAAGTACGGTTTATGATTCGAATCCCTTCTACTGACATACAATCTATTGTAGACGCATTACGTGCGGGGAAGATTATTGTATTTCCTACAGAAACATCATATGCCATTGGATGCGATGCAATGAATGAAGCAGCAGTGGAGCGCGTTATTGCAATTAAGCAAAGACGGCCAGACAAGGGGTTGCCGGTATTGATTTCGTCGGTTGAGGAAGCAAGAAAACATATTATTTTCAATAAGATTGCGGAAGATATCGTTCATAAGCATTGGCCGGGTGCTCTCAATTTGATTAGCACTATTGCTGTAGGGTCAAAGATTGTAGAGGCTTGCCACAAAGATGGTATGCAGGCACTGCGTCAGTCTGGCTCTCCTTTTGTGCAAGCGTTGCAGGAGATGTGGAGTGGACCACTCGTGGCAACGAGCGCAAATATATCTGGAGCTGAGTCCTGTTACACGGCTGATGCCGTGTGGGCGCAGTTTGAGGGAGAAGAATTTCAGCCTGACTTGATTATTGATGGGGGCGAATTACCAATCACTCCGGCATCTACCATGGTACGCGTGGTGGGAGATCGAGTAGACGTTGTACGCTTTGGAAAAATATCTGTATGAGTTTTTTAAAGAAAAAGTCCTATGGGCAGCATTTTTTGCATGATAAAGAGGTGATTGAACGAATTGTTTCGCTAGTGCAAGATCCGTCCACATTGGTAGAGATCGGCCCCGGAGAAGGGGCGCTTACAGCTGCGCTTGTCGCAAAAAATTCAGAGAAACTTATCTTGTGCGAGGCAGATGCTTCGCTTTTTGAGCATTTAGAAGAAAAATTCCCGCAGGCAACATTGGTAAAGGGGGACGCGGCACGTGTAGATATTGTGGGAGCTGTGGGTGATGAGGCTTGGGCTTGCGTAGGGAATTTACCGTATAATGCAGCGGCGGCGATCATGACTCATGTATTGCGCGAAGTGCCGCGCCCGCAGCAGTGTATTTTCATGATTCAACGCGAGCAGGCGGATCGTGTATGTGCGAGACCGGGAGATATGAGCATGCTTTCACTCGCGGTGCAGCTGTATGGTGAAGCACGCGCGTGTTTTCATGTGCCTCCAAGCGCTTTTACGCCGCCGCCCAAGGTAGATTCAACCGTAATTGAGATTTTGCCTTACGCTCATGCAAATATGCAGGAAAATGAAGCAATTCTTGCTTTCGCGCAACATGGATTCTTGCATCGTCGAAAGCAGCTACTCCAGTCCCTCAAGAAAGCAGGGTATAACGAGGAGGCCCTGATAGCGGGATTTGAAAGGCTAGGGTTGCGCAGGGATATACGTCCACAAGACGTTTCGTTGGAGCAGTGGAAGGAGCTTTACACTGTGCACAAAACATCCACCTAGTGTGGATGTTTTGTGTTATACTTATTTACGAAATGGCAGACGAGAGACCTCGCATTTTTGTGAAGTCACAACACGACACGCTCACCAGTGAACAGCGCGCCGGTTTTGTGATTGTGGCCGTTACTTCAGTCATGGCACTCGTGGTTGGAGTTTTTTATATGGCGCGTACACTGCATAAACCTTTTGATATTTCATATACGGGTCCACTGTTTTTGAGTGGTTCTGAAAAGCGCGCGCTTGAAGTGGATCAACAAAAGACAAAAGACACAGATAGCGACGGCCTTACGGATTACGACGAATTGTATATACATCGTTCAAGTCCGTATCTTAAAGACACCGATGGCGATGGAATAAGCGACGTTGCAGAAGTGAATTTAGACGAAACAAAATCGATTATTGGCTCGCCCGATGGTAGCGATACGCCAGAAATCGCAGATGGAATTACGGATCTTTTCGGAGCTGGATTCTATGTGTCTACTCCAGGAGTCGACTCCATTAATCAGGCGACGGCAGGCGGCCAGGTAGAGGACCTCTCCAAAGTGACCCCTGGATTCTTGCGTGACGCTTTGCGTGCACAGGGAGCTACAGAGGAACAACTTCGTTATGTGACCGACCAGCAGCTTATGGAGCGTTATCTAGATGCATTGAAGCAGTATCAAGCGACAGGTACCGTGGAAGATACTTTGATCACCGGAGAGGCGACAGATACACCAACATCAGAAACAACACCTTAGTCAGACAAGAAAATTGTATGCCAAAAAAGCACATCATGCGCGCACTCTTTAGTAAGCTTCTCATCTTCGTATTGATGTGTGGAGTCTTTTTCACCTCTTCGGTGGCGCCGGCGTATGCGCAGTGGGCAACAACGAACCCAGATACCTTAGCAAATGACTTGGCGGGTACGATCCAGAAAGAAACAAAGGGTCAAGTAAAGGGAGCATTACTTGGGGCGCTCGCAGGAATCGGTATTAGTTTATTGGATTATGTAGCCACACTTACCGCACAGTCTACCGCTGTGTGGATTGCGAATGGAGCAGCAGGGAAGCACCCACTTTTTAATAGCCAAACAATGGAAGAGGTGGGAACATCAGTTGCGGGATCTGTAGTTAGTGATGTGCTTGACGAGATCGTTCCGGGTTCGGGGGCGCTTGCAGCACTTGGACTCGATCCAAATAATCCAGACCTTACGGGGGTACTTCGTAAGATGCTTGGGTCTTCATATAAACCGGTGGATTTAACGGAAGACGGGCGCATGGACGGGGGATCTATTGGACGTAATTTTTCGTCGTATATTGCTTCAACCGCCGCTTTAACGGGAGCGTCTGAGGCGAATGATTTTACGGCAAAGATTCTTAGTGACACCATGAATGCATCAAGCACGAATGAATTTTATGGACTTTTGCGTTCATATGGACAAACAACGGCTCGTGCAGAGAATCTCGCTTCCAAGACCGAGTTTCAAAATATTATTAAAGACGGGTTTCAGGACTTGAAGAGCCCAATATCAAAGAAGACTAAATGGCCAGCGGCGAACGTTAAAAAGAAATTAGATGATGCTATCGCAAACAAGCAGCAAAATGACGCAGATGTCGGGAAGGGATTGGTGCAGGCTGCAGGTGAAAACGCTGTGATTCAGGTTGGTATTAACTTTTTAACAACGTTTGCCGGAACTCTTTTCGGGGAGCTTACTAATATATTATTCAGTGGATTATTGGACGGAATTGATCCAGTAACTGTAAATCCATTTGATCCAACACAGGTCGTTCCAGGGCGCAGTGGGGAAGAATTGTTCCGATCTCTCGGGACTTTCCGGCCATTGGTGGCTACGGGGTTTTCATTAACCGCGCAGCTTGCGAGTTGTCCGGCAACACTTTTGCGTAATACACGTGGAATTTATACGTGTGCCATGGACACCGCATTCGTGTCAGTGGTTGCACGTGGAAATTCAAATAACCCAGCAACACTCGAAGATGCAATTGCTTCGGGGGAAATCAATGGAAACTGGCCAATGGTAGGACCTGATTCTGCGGCAAATAAGAGTCCAAATTGTTACCAGAACGCATACTGTCATTCAAATCTTTTAAAATTACGCAAGGCGCGCATTATTCCAATTGGTTGGGAAATGGCAGCAACCCTTTCCGGAGAAGGAAAGTTCACACTTCAACAGGTGATGGATGGGTTTTACGATTGTAATGAAGACGGTGGACGGGACAGTGAGCATGAGTTCTGTAAGTTGATTGATCCAAAGTGGGTGCTGCGTGCACCAACGGCGGTATGTCGTACTTTGGCATACGGACAGCAATTAGCAACTTCAGCGGGGCCGAATCGTTTAGAAGAATGTGTAGATATTCAGACCTGTTTGGATGAGGATGAAAATGGGGAATGTAAGGGAGGCTATGGGTACTGCGTACGTGAGGCGAATATTTGGCGCTTCCGGGGGGATGTTTGTTCTGAAGAAAATGCAAGTTGTCAGGCGCTTACTGACCGTGCAGGTAAAAAGGTGAGTTACTTATTGAATACGGTAGACTATTCAACTTGTGGTCCAGACAAAGTTGGTTGTCAGTGGTTTGAAACAGCAAAAACGGTAGATGCGGAAGGTGATTTTAATTGGCCCGTTGTGAATGATGTCGCAGCTGACGCAGCGGAGGATTTTACGAATCAGTCTCGAGTGTATGCGAATGCAAATATAGAGACATGTGAAGAGGGAGGATGTCATGAACTTATTGCGCGCGCAGGAGGATTGACGCTCAATATGGTTCAAAATGGAAGTTTCGAGGATGACAAGAATAGTGACGGTACCCCAGACGGTTGGTTGCGAGGTCCTTCGGTATCGGAATTGAAGCCAGGAAAGGGAGTTGCAAATGGAATTGCGCTTGAAGCGCAGTCGGTTACATATCCTGGCTTAGTATTTGAACCGGGGCGCGCATATACGATTTCATTTAGCGCCAAGGCTCCGGTGGGGGAATCAAATATGGGAGTGAATGCGGAAGTGCTCTTTACGGCAGATAATCCGCAAGATGATATTGGTACAGCCTTTGTTAATTTCACTGGGTATACGGTTCAAGGTTTAAATGGAACGACATGTACGAGTAGCGGGGATATTGTGACGCTCGAGCGAGCGCTTGTGGCAGGAGAAGATTATGTGCGCGCAGAGTGTTTGATTACTGTTCCAAATCTTCCGGACACAATTCGTCGGATCAACGGGGCATTGACTTTGGCTGCGGATTTTGCGACGCCACTTAAAAAAGCTTGGTTCGACGATGTGCAAATTGAACAGCGAGGACAGGTGTCTTCGTATGCTTTTGGCTACTCAGCAAATGCACCAAAAGCATATGCAAAAATCGCTCCTGCATACCTAGGATGTTCGGGATCGGCGAGCGACGCGGCAGAATGTGCGAACTACGCAAAAGTTTGTAGTCCAATTGATGAGGGGTGTCAGCAATACACGCCAACCAATGGTGACCCTGCGGTGAACGCTATTGTGGGTGAAGGAAACGCATGTCCGGCCGTTTGTACCGGATACGATACATTTAAACAGGAACCAACATTATACGAACCAGATGGTGTATTCCCAGAATATTTCATTGCTGCAACTGCAGATACGTGTACGGCCGAAGCAGCTGGGTGTGATGAATTCACCAATTTAACAACAGAAGGGTTGGAATATTTCACCTATTTGCGTGGATGTTTGTCGCCTGAGCGGTCTGTTGGTCGTGAAGCGGTTTACTATACATGGGAGGGAAGTGACGTTGAGGGGTACCAGATCAAAACATGGAATTTGTTGAAAACGAATATTGCATACGCAGTCAACATGACTAGTTCTACTGGCTCACCTGTCTTTGATGCAAATGCAAAAGATGCTCCTTGTACGACATGGGAGGCGAGTGCTACAGGGATTACGTGTACAGATGACGCGGCCGCACCAAGTGGAGTATTAGATTCGATGGATTCTACATGTGATGCCCGCGAAGATATTTATTCAAATTCAGATTGTCGTGAATTCTATGATTCACTTGGACAAATCCATTATCGTCTTTGGACGAACACGGTTTCTGTAAATGCGGCTTGTACGTCATATCGTAAGACAGATATCGCAGGAGAGACTGAAGCAGCACAGACAAATAATTGTGAAGCGTCAGGTGGATATTTTGCAGAAGGCGGAGGAAGCTGTATTTATTACGGATTTACCAATGAAAGCAAGACTTGTTCTGCTGCAGAAAATGGATGTCGCGTGTATACAGGAGGACGCGGAAATAATGCACGTACCGTTTTTGAAGATCTCTTTGAAAAAGACGGATCTACGATTGCGGGTGTTGTGACGCCTGCGTATTTGCCAGGATGGGATTCGGGAGATAGTGCAAATGTAGCACGTTCAACAGAGTCATTGGCGAATGAAGGACATTCGCTCAAAGTAATGAATGGAGAAACATTCTGGACCTA
>CAYPYH010000019.1:0-13512 GCA_964415145.1 uncultured Gammaproteobacteria bacterium | reverse complement strand
CTGTTCTCGTGGTTAAAAAAATACAAAAACTGCTCAAAGAAAAACCGTCCGATCAATTTTTACACATGATTAGCACGAAGCATGCACCAAAAACCGTTTTTGATGCATACATACACGCGTTTATTAATGCCAAAACAATATGCGCATAGCACAACTTGTTTCCAGTCTCCACGCCGTAACGGTGGAATCAACAAAGGCCATCTACTCACATGTGGGTATGCTTACCAATTCCATGGTCGAAGCTGGTCATTCGGTTGACCTCTATGCTTCGGGGGATTCAAAGACAAAGGGAACGCTTCATGCCGTTGTAGATAAAAATCTTTCTGAATTGGCACTTCCAGGTGACATTCAAAATTACTATCTGCACGCCATGATTGCCGATTGCTACAAAAACGCAGCGCAGGTTGATATCGTACATAGTCACTTCACACTTTTAAGTGGTTTTTATGCGTCTCTTGGTACGGTGCCAACACTTATCTCAATTCATAGCCCTATTCGTGACGAAATCCGTCCTCTTCTTATGCGGTTTCGCCATCTTCCTTATGTGTCTTTTTCTCGAGCGCAACGTCAGCAAATTCCAGAAATAAACTGGGTTGCAAATGTGTAAAATTGAGTGAATGCAGAATTGATTGAATTTGAACCGACGCCAAAGGATTACGTTTTGTATCTTGGGCGTATTACGGAAGAAAAAGGAATTCATCTTGCCATTCAAGCGGCAAAGGCGGCCGGCATGAAGCTTTTAATTGCAGGGGGAAGTTACGGTGCTGAAGGATATTGGCAAAAGTCGATTGAACCATTTATTGATGGACTCCACGTTCGCTATATGGGCGTAGCGGACGAAAAACAAAAAATTGAATTGCTGCAAGGAGCAAAGGCGCTCCTATTCCCTACGCAATACGACGAGGTATTTGGACTTGTGATGATCGAAGCAATGTCTTGTGGAACTCCAGTCATTGCGTGGAAGAGTGGGTCGGTACCCGAAGTCGTTTCACATGGAAGAACGGGGTATATTGTGGAAAGTGTAGAAGATATGACGAAGGCTATTTTGAATATCGACAATATTAGTCGCGCAGAAACGAGACATCGGGCGGTTTCCTTTTTCAGCCAAGAAAAAATGACACAAGGATATCTACGCGTATACGAACGTATTATTGAGCAATTTGATAAGGCTCACACGAAAGGTTAATTCCCTGTTTGCGCAATCAGTACCATCTTTTCTTTTTTAGATAATCGTTTAATACGATATTCTTCTTGCTTTGCCTCGGATTCGCTTAGATCGGCTTTTAACCATATCAGCTCGCACGGCCCTCGGCCTCGCGTATACTTTGCGCCCGTGCCCGCATTATGTTGTTCGATTCTTTTCGCTACATTTTTTGTAATCCCTGTATACAGTGACCCATCGCGACATTTTAGAATATAGACAGTCCACTCATTCATATTTAATACCAATCACCTACTAGCGTATCACGATTAAAACAGATGCATAGCAAAAGTGAGTATTAGCTGTTACTATTATTTTATGAACTATTCAATCATTGTAGCTATTTTCTTATTAACCACACTTGGTGCAGGTTGTGTATCACAAACGAGTACTACACCCCCAAGTGAAACACCCAGTGCCCCCGTATCTATTCCTGGCGCCTCGAGAAATGTACTGGATCTAAGTAATAAGAATCTCACACAGGTGTCGCAAGATGTGTTTAAGAAAACGAATCTGACTGAACTTAATCTTTCACATAATCGTTTAACGGGCGCTATTCCGGCCGAGATTCGAATGCTGAGTCAATTAGAAGCACTGGACCTGAGTGACAATATGATGACAGGACTTCCTGCGGAGGTAGGCCAACTAAGTCATCTCAAAGTCCTAGACCTTTCGAATAATCAATTGACTGGACTACCAATGGAGCTTGGAAATCTATCCAATTTGCAAACATTGGACTTACGCGGGAATGCCTATTCGGTACAGGACCTGGACCAAATTCGACAGAAACTTCTCCAGACCAATATCCTTGTTGATTAGCCCATAAAAACCCATCACGCGCACGTGATGGGTATTTGATTTGATTAAGAACAATAAAACCACTACTCGCGTAGTGGTTTTATATTATTATGCTTGGTTGTCCTCTCCGGCTACTTCGATTCCCTCTTCGTCGTCTTCCATTTCATCATCCATGTCAGCTTCATCCATGGTAAGTACTTCGATCAATACATCGAGCTTTTCATTGATTTCTTTCAACTGCGCGGCAAGTTCTGGAGAAACTCCAGCTGCTTCTACGCGAGGACGAGGGGTTGGGTAACGGTCTCCACCACGGTCATCACGACGGTCGTCGCGATCGTGGAATGTAGACGTATGACGCTGTGCACCGAAGTCACGAGGACCTGAATCTTGCTTGTAACAGTTGCTACAAAGTACTGGGCGCTTTCCGTTTGGACGGAAAGGTACTTCACAACGATCGCCACACTCAGCACAGGTTGCTTTGTGCATTTCTGGACGTTCGTCACGGTCATCACGACCACGGCTGTTTCCGCCACCAAAACGACTTCCGCCACTGTTTCCGCCGAATTTGCTGCTCTTATTGTATCCCCCAGAGCTCTTTCCTTTCCATGAGTCACGTGATCCGCCTCCTTTTTGAAATTTATTCATATGTAATCCTTGGAATCTACACTAAGATTAGCCTTTTGTCAAGCGTTGCAATAAAAAGAGCCGGGAATTTCACCCGGCGATTAGCGTAATCGAGTTAGTGGACCTCATCTGACTCTATGACAAGGTCACCATTTTCGATGCGCTGCGTGTAAAACGGCATCCTTCCCGGAACTCCCTCCTGTACGTCTGTGCACCGTATGAAGATGTTTGAGACCGTAAAGGGCAGATAGCTCAGCTCATACCCCTCTTGCACGAGAGGTACTGCGCCATTGCGCGAGGCGGGAGTATTCCATACGCCACCATTAATCGCCACACGCTGCAAATACCCTTGTTCAGGCGTACTGCGAGTAACGACTTCAATGTACATATCTCCGTCCGTCAGACGAAAGTCCAGGTCTCCCGAGAACTGGCTAATCGTCAGGGTACCCCAGTCCTCTTTTGGCTCCCAAGAACCAATGTCTGAGATCAGTCCGGTGCGCGGCACCGTTTTTTCAACGGTACCTGACAGCTCCTCTCCATTCAAATCGAACCCCGCTAGGACAAGTTCGATATAACTATTGGTCCACCCAAATCCCGGAGGATTGATGGTGATTCCAAAACCTGCAACGCACAATTTTTCGTCTACCTCGAGATTGCAGTTATTATCGATGCCGTCATCGACAATTTCCACGGCACCCGCGTACACGGTTACATCGCTATCGTCGCAGTCACTCCCAATCGTGTCCGTGCAGGTAATGTTAGTCGAGAGTACATGAACACTCGCGTCACCGTACAAATCCCCGTCCGCATCCGCAGGACACAACTCGAACCCATCACAATTTTCGTCCAGGTCATTGAGTTCGCGTTCAACAATGTCCGGGTGAACGTCTGCACGTTCATCATCGCAGTCAAACTGCAAGTCTGCACGCGCAAGCATTCTTCCAGGCACAGATGGCACATTGCGGACAGGGCACCCATAGGGCTGGAACACATACGAAACACCACCAGGGCATGTCACCTCAATGGTGTCACGCATCCCTCCTGATCCATCGCCAAGCGCCGGGTAACCGTCGTAGTCGATGTCCGGATACAAGGTGATAACAAGGTCAGCGTCCACTCCGTCACAGTCATCGTCGATCATGTTGATCGGGATTTCCGTGAACTCAGGCGAGCGCTTTGGGTTTTGATCGTCACAATCCTTGGGCATGTTCGCCGTGTAGCGAATCCAACCTTCGTCCAGGTCCGATTCATCCACGTACGCACACTTGCGCGAAGCGACGCCGTCGCCATCTTCGTCAGGGCACGCGAAAACGGTCCCCTGCGTCTCGTCACTAGACACTTGCGTGTCAGAGTCAATCATGACCGGCGGCTGCTGCGAATCCGTATGGACGCAGCCGCCCGAAAGCGCAACTGCGCACAAGAGAAACACAACAACACGGATCATGGGCACCTCCGTTTCGAATCTAGCATCTTTTTTCTATTTTGTCGAGGGTAGGACGCTAAAGGTATCTTTGCGCGTAATATTGTATAACTTTGCAGCACTCGCACCTTGCACAACAAGTTCAAGGAATCGTTTATCACCAAATCCAGAGCTTCCTAAAATCCAACCCGTCTTATAATCTGGCACTTCACGTAATTGACGGTAGCACGTTGCGTCAACCGGAATATCGTGCAAACTAATCTCGCGCTGCTCCCCATGTTCGAAGTCTAAATCTTCCGCAAGCAATGTTGTTTTGCAGTTGCCAAAAGAATCGATCCACCATACACCAACCGTTGCGTCCGGAATATCGCTAAAGAGCAATTCTTCCGCCGGTATCTCTTTTTTCTCCCAAACGATTTTCGCAAGACGCGGAAGATAATCAAAACTACGGAACTGAGACATGGCTGCATGTTCAATTGCTTCGGGGGCGTATCCACCAAGTGCCATGATGGTGCGAATATCGGTAACATGCACACGGTCAGCAAGTCCAAACTTCTTCATAAGAGAAAGCGTTTCTCCATCAATCGTGCACACGATTAGAATTTTATTATACCAAAGATATCCAAAAGGAGTTCCGTTTGGCCACTTGCGTGCGCCCTTGTGGCGCGGGGCTACGTTTACCGCAATGATCCCTTCGGCGTCGGGCCCCGCGCCATCAAGTACATCAATCAAATTCCCTGCCGCCTCTAAGTCAGAAGTAACACCAACGAAACTAGAAGGAATTCCAGGGAATAGAACACTGTAGCGTGTTTGTTGGCGCACGCGAGCATTTCCATCTTGGCAATCGGTAATAATTGAAATAAACATATCGTAAAGTATTTGCGCTCATGTTATCCTTATCGCAACATTGTGTCCATATGAAAATCGATCGTGTCATTTTGGTATATTTCTTCGCGTCTTTTTTGATTTTATGTGGCGCATTCGGATTTGGTGTGTATACGTTCGTCCACCTCCCACCATCTACAAAACTCGAGCCTGCAAAACCCGAACTTATACCTGAAGCTATTTCTATTCCAGGAGCCACTATATACGCAACGCATGAAGAGGAGCTCTTAGCACTCACCATACAACATCCATTCAAAGCATTCACACGCTTACGTGAAATGCTCCTGGAAGAACCGGAACTTTATAATGAATGTCACGGGATCATGCATCAACTGGGTCATGAGTCATTCGAGGTATTTGGTTTTCAAGAAGCAATGCGCGCACAAGACGCTTTGTGTGGAGGCGGATATGTTCACGGCATTATAGAAGCACGATTTGGGCTATTGAATGAAAAAGAAATATTAGGCGTATTACCAACGCTTTGCGAAGAAGGAAATTCTGCCTGTTTTCATGGGCTTGGACATGGTCTTATGATTACCACCTATCTCGATACCGTCGCTTCACTCGCCTACTGTGATTTATTATCCGAATCTGGACGCAGTGACTGCTATGACGGTGTTTGGATGCATATTTTTGATCTTGAAGAAAGCGGTGCACACGATTTATCAGAACCACTAGCACCCATATCGCAAGCAGACCTAGAAGATTATGCTGCGCGCTGCAACGCAACCGATTCTCGCTATAAAACAAATTGTTATTTTTATCTTCCTCGTATTCTTGCGCACCATGAACAAGTGGCCTTTTCTGCCTATCGATCTCTCTGCGAAAATGTGGAAGAGGCATACCAATTCACCTGTTCCGCTGGTTCGGGCCATGCAATTATGAAATATAATATTGCCACGCCTAATGCGCCAATCGCACTGTGTGAATCATATACAACCCTTGGTATGCCTGGTGCCTGCAAAGAAGGAGCGTTTATTTACTACCTATTCGCCGGAGGGCTTTCGGCCGTACAGACACCTTCAGCGACGGGCATACAAACGAAGTGCGATGTATTTACGAATCCGAGTGATCGCGCACTGTGCGATAGAGTAGACGGGTATCGTGAGCACTTGTAGACAAAGAAAAAAGAGGCATAAAGCCTCTTTTCTTAGTACTTGATATTTTGTGCTTTCTCTAGACTATATAGCTCTGGATCGATGGTACGCTCGAAACAGGCGCGCCCGCTCTCATGTGTCCAAGACTCAGTCGTGCCCATAGGAGAGTAATACATGCTCTCATATTGCGTTGACGCTCCATTTGGTAATGACGCCTCTTCGAAAGTCGCACAGAGTTCAAAGGATAAAGGTCCCTTCACCGTGTACTCATACGCTGCCTTCGTAATCGGGTCAGCAGGAACAACATATCCGTTAATTGTGTCATTGAGCTGTGCGGTGGTAGCTGGGAGTACTTCTTTTTGCTGCCAGTAGTTCACCACCTGTCCTTGAATGCCCATCAATTCATTCACGCGCTGTTCGTCTAGACGAATCGCACGCTGATGTGCCGGAGTTCCAATGATGAAGAATCCAGAAATGATTGCAATGAGCATAGCAATGGAACTGAGTACCGCAGCAGTAAGCTGAATATGTTCTTTTTTAGACGCATCGCGACGTAGTTCCCAAAGGTAGTATGCGAATACAGCAATAGCTACAAGTAATACCGTGAGTGCTTTGAGTATAAAGCGTGCGGTCACTTCACCAGACAAGAAGTTATTGAGTAGCATTACCAAGTCTACAATACTCACAATGGCACATACGAACAAGGTAAGGTACAAGAGCCATTTACGCACCCAGATTTCTGTTTTTGAAGGATTTGCTTTGAGGTCTTTTGAAATCACCCAAGACACGAGCACGAATACAGGCCACGTAACAATGAGTCCTGCCATTGAATTACGAGCAATGTCCGTAATGCTTTGATATGAGAACTGTAATACATCAGGGAAACTAAAATTAATGTACTGCCACAAGAGAGCTGAGAAACTAATCACGCCCCAAGTAAGAAGCACGATCATGAATAAATAGGAAAAAACGTCTTTCGCGGAGCTCTTTGAGTGACCTTGTTTATGTTCCATATGGCTTTTAGTATACAGGGTTTATAAAGCACGTACAGTAATATTAGCCTTTTTTGTGTATAAAGGGGCGTGACAGGCTCGTGTTTTTAGGCTAAAGTACGCCCATATGTCACGCCCCTTGATCGAAATCCATGGGATTTCAAAAGCCTACGGTTTGCAACAAGTCTTGCAGGACCTTTCGTTTTTTATTGCAGAGGGCCAAAAAATTGCGCTCATTGGGCGAAACGGGTCTGGAAAATCAACACTCATGAAGATTCTAACAGGACAAGAAGAGGCGGACACGGGGCGCGTCTTGGTGCACCCATGGACGCGCCTTGGAGTGATCAATCAACACGAAGTTTTACCAAATGAAAAAAGCGTTCAATTGTATCTAGAAGAGAAAACCGAAAAGCCTGACTGGCAGGTGAAAAAGATGGCGAGTCAATTTGCGCTACGCGAAGAGCAGCTGGCGAAATTACCACAAGAATTATCTGGTGGGTACCAGATGCGTGTAAAATTAGTGGCCATGCTTTTGCAAGACCCGACGCTTTTGCTTTTGGACGAACCGGTCAACTACCTCGACTTACAAACACTTATTTTGCTTGAGCGCTTTTTGAAGTCATACCGAGGATCCATGGTAATCATTGCGCATGACCGCGCCTTTTTAGAAGAAACATGTACCACCACATTTGAAATCGAGCGCGCAAAGTTAATTACCTTCAATGGAACAGTTTCTACATATCATGCATGGAAACAGGAACAAAAAGAATTTGCACAAAAGCAGAATAAAAAGCTTTCTCGTGAAATTTCGCATCAACAAAAATTCGTAGATCGTTTTCGTTTTAAAGCAAGTCTGGCTTCTCAGGCGCAAAGTAAATTAAAATACATTGAACGTTTGCGCCGCGAGATGCAAGAGGTACAAGCCGATCTATCTACCGCGCGAGTCCGCATTACGTCCCCTGTGGTACCAAAAGGACTCGCGCTTCGTGTTGAAAATGCCGTTATTGGTTATGAATCCGGATCCCCTCTTGCGACCGGAATCACCTTTGACGTTTCACGAGGTGAACATATTTTAATTGCCGGTGAAAATGGTTGCGGTAAATCAACGCTTCTTAAAACAATTACGGGGGGATTAGAGCCGCTCGAAGGAACCATAAAGTGGTGGCATCGTTCAACCATTGGGTATTACAATCAATTCACAGAAAAAACACTCATTCCAAATGAAAGTGTTTTGGAACATTTACAACGCATGGCACCCACCATGACTCCGGGTGAAAAGATATTAATGATGGCTGGAAACTTCTTATTCCGCGGGGATGATTTAGATAAACCTACCAGCGTTCTGTCTGGCGGAGAGCGCTCACGCCTTTGTTTGGCGGGTATTTTACTACATGAATTCAATACATTGGTATTAGACGAACCTAGCAACCACTTGGACGTAGAAACAAGCGACGCGCTTGCACAAGCACTTCGTGAATATGAAGGGACCATTATTTTCGTGTCTCACGCGCAATCATTCGTAAAAACATTAGCGCATAAGATTTTGGAAATTCACGGAGGCCGCGTGCGTGAGTTTATGGGAGATTATGCGGCATACGTGCAGGAGATCAAGGAACAAGCAATGGAAGACTTAGAAGAAGATGCACATACGAAGTCCAAACAATCAGGAGCGGGCGCAGTGGCGGCGGCTGAACGTCGCGAAGCCCATATGGCAATCCGCGCGCTTCAAAAGGTTCAAGTGAAACGCATGGATGAAATTGCGAAACTGGAAAAACAAAAGAGCGATATTATGTTGTTTTTCTTCGAAAATCCCCTTGATTATGCGCCAGAAAAGCGGATTCAATTACATACGCTTGTAGATCAAATCGCAAACATTGAAAAAGAATGGATGCGCGACGAAAACCGTGTAGAAGAATTGCGAGCAAGCCTTACCTAACGTATAGTTGCCATATGAGAATCGTTATTATTGGAGGTGGTGCCGCGGGCCTTATGGCCGCCGCTTCCGCACTCGAACATAATCCAAGTGCAAGCATTACGCTTATCGAACGTAATGATGGTTTGGGTAAAAAAGTTATTATTTCTGGAGGCGGGCGCTGCAATGTAACCACTGGATACCACGATGTAAAAGAAGTGCTAACCAAATACCCACGTGGTGGAAAATTTCTCACCACAGCCATGTACAATTTTCCACCCGACCGAGTATACGCCTGGTTCGAAGAACATGGCGTCCCCCTAAAAACGCAAACCGATATGCGCGTATTTCCACAGTCTGACGACGGTCATGACATTGTGCGCGTATTTGAAAAACTGTTCGCAAAAAGCGCAGTGAATATTTTGTTAAAAACATCGGTCACACATGCAGAAAAACACGACGACATATTTAGCATCTTTACAAAAGAATCACCTGAACCCATTTTGGCAGACAAGTTAATTATTACCACGGGTGGCCAGGCGTATCGCCATACTGGTTCCAAGGGCGATGGCTATGCATTCGCACAATCCCTTGGTCACACAATCACTTCCCTCGCACCTAGTTTGAACGCCTTTTTTACCGAAGAATCTTGGCCTGCGGGCATTTCGGGACTTTCCTTTGAACATGCAACCATTACCGCCAAGCGTGATGGGTCACCTGTTTTTTCTGGACCTTTCCTTTTCACACACAAGGGCGTGAGCGGTCCTGCAGTATTCGCACTCTCGTCACTCGTTGCGTTTGAACAATATGACAAGCAAATGCCACTCGACATTACGATCGACTTGTATCCAGAAAAAACGACTGAGGAAATCGTAGAAGCACTCTCGGCACTCATGCAAGAATTTAGCAATAAGCAGTTTGGAAATGTGCTCGGCATGTTTTTACCAAAATCATTATCTGAAATTGTTATTGACCAACTTGATATCTCGGTAAGTAAACGTGCGAATCAAGTCGCGAAAAAAGATATTCTTCGTTGCGCACAATGGGTAAAATCTATTCCACTAGCCGTCGTACAGCGTGGTGCAGGTGACGAATTCGTAACCGCGGGAGGAGTGGAATTAAGCGAAGTGAATCCACGAACTATGGAGTCCTTAAAATGCCCAGGTTTATATTTTGCGGGCGAAGTATTAAATATCGACGGTTACACAGGCGGGTTCAATCTACAAGCTTCATGGGCGACAGGAAGACTTGCGGGAGAGCATGTTCTTAATTCATAAATAAAGAACCCTCCACACGCAAGCGCCTCGTTAGCGTTTGTGTGCAGAGGTACACGGGGAGCCACGAACCGATTCGCAACTCAACTATGCGAGCGGACTCGTGTCCATACGCATGTCTTCAAGACTCGAAAGAACACTAACGGGGATGATGCTTCCGATTGCGACTAGCTCATAGTCACATTCTTCCGCGGGTGAGACCTCCGATGAAGTGGCGCGTATTCCTACCTGACGTCGAGACGTAAGGTCGATAAGCCGACAGGGCCAAGTGCACCCCTCGCCACCACTCTTCCAGGCGTGATTCCATCGACCTCCGGGATGTTGAATTTGTTTTTCAAAAACAGTAGCTTCCTTACTTGTTCGACAACCCACAAGCATGCAGACATTCGTAGCGCCTTGTGCCGTATAGCCCAAGCGCACGAGCAATTCCTGCATCTGACTTCGGGTCAATCGAATCCCACGTGTAAGCATCACCATTTACTCCGGTCACTTTGGTTGACTTCAGTCCATCTTCGCACACCGCAAGAATCGCGAACGTATTTATATCATAAAATAAGCCCACGTCAATCGCCTGCCGCCATTCATTCGCTAATATTAGCTAATTTGTAAATAAAATCGTTTTCCGCTATGATGCCCCTTGTACTATGGAAAAACCAAAAAATACAATAAAACTAGGAAAGAACGGTCGTCCAATCGTACCAAATACGAGCGGAGGTCATTCTCCACAATCTGGATGGCGCGGTGGTGTTGGAAAAGGACCAAGCACTCCCTTGTTCACCTTGCGACGCACCGCGAAGCGCGGAGACAAATAAACAAAAAACCACTGGTGTAAAACCGGTGGTTTTTTTGTTTGCCCTTATTCTTTATCGCGCAATTTACCAAGGTCGAGTGTTTGCAAGTCGCTAATTTGTTCCAAAAACGCTTCGTCGTGACTTACAATGATCATGGTTCCTTGGAATTCATTAAGTGCTTTTGCGATCATTGGTAAGTGACGGAAGTTTACGTGGTTCGTAGGCTCGTCCAAGATTAAAAGCTGAGGCTTTTGAAGAACGAACTGCGCCCAGGTCAAAAGCGCTTTTTGCCCTTCTGACAATGCGCCCACTTTGCTGTTCAACGCCTCGCTACGCAGCAAAAAGCGCGCAGCTGTAGCAAAGATTCTTTCCTTATCTTCTACCGCAATAATCTGCTTGATTGCGTCATACGCTGTTTGGTTGAAGTCGAGTCCCGAAAAGTCTTGGCGATAATATCCTACTCTCAAATCTTCAGGAATGGTTGCCCCTTCTTCGGTACGGGTAGCCAAACGTTCAAGTAAAGTTGTTTTTCCAATTCCATTCGGTCCTTTAATAAGCAAACGATCTCCGCGGCGCAATACCAAGTCCACTTCCGCGTGCACAGGTTCGTGATTCTTCATGATACTCACAGAGGTAAGCGTAGCGTATGGCTTTGGATACGATTCTGTTTCAATTGAGAAAGATCCAATCGTTTTATCGTCCTGCTTTACGTCCACCATGTTTTCTTCCGCGTCTTCAATTTCGTCTTGAAGTTTTGACGCAAGTTTACGCATTTTACCTCCTTTGTGTGCAAAGAAGTTTACCTTGTCCTTACGGTCTTGAATGCTCTTGCGCAACTGTGCATTTTTACGTTCTTCCGCCTCTACACGCGCCTTAATCTTTTCAAGTACATTGTAATAGTCTCCTGCGTATTGATCGATTTTCTTCGCATTGAAATCAAGATACAAAACGCCTTCGGTGAAGAGGTTCAAAAAGTCGGTGTCGTGGGAAATAACAATCACGGTTTTTTCGTACATCATCAAAAAGGTCACCAAGTGCCCAATACCGTCGGCGTCCAAGTTATTTGTAGGCTCGTCCAAAAGCAAAATGTCCGGCTTTTGAATAAGAGCATAGGCTAAAAGTAAACGCGCTTGCTGACCACCTGAAAGATCCTTCACGAGCTTGTCGTTTGGAATGTGGTAGTTAACCGCTTCAAGCGCTTCGTCGATGAGCACCGGTAGATTACGTGGAACATCGTCCCCAAAGGCGGTAGCGAAATATTGCTCCACAGTAAGTGGGAAATATTCACGCTTCATGGTTTGGCTAGCGATTCCAATCTTTGAACCTTGCTTAATGTGAATTTGACCAGACTTTGGCTTTAATTCACCCAAGATTAGCTGGAATAATGTGCTCTTTCCTGCACCATTTTGACCCATCAACGTAAGCTTTGTATTTTCACGTACAGAAAAGCTAGCCTCGTCCAACTGAGGCTTGTCTTCCACGTATTCAAACGTGACATTATCGAAGCGTAATATTACATCTCCTGGATTGCTCATAATCGACGCAAATATAGCTCAAAAATCGTAATGCGTCAAGCTGTGGACGTGGGGGTCAATTAATGCTATAAATGACCTATATGAAAGGATTTATCGTTAATATTGAACAAGAAACGCTCGCAAACACAGACTACCGTCGCGTTTTGTACACCGCTAAGTTTAGCCAACTTGTTTTGATGAACATTCAACCAGGGGGCGAAATAGGTGAGGAAGTCCATCATTTGGACCAATTTATTCGTATTGAGTCAGGAAGCGGAAAAGCTATTTTAGACGGCGTTGAGCATGTTTTAGCTACTGATTTTGCCATCGTGGTACCCGCTGGAACAAAGCACAATATTCTCAATATTGGAGATACCGAACTCAAACTCTACACAATCTATTCCCCACCAGAACATAAAGACGGAATTGTAGAACACACCAAGGCGGACGAAATCGAGGAGCATTTCGACGGAAAAACGAGCGAATAAGTATGAAAATTGCCGTATCGGGTGACCCAGGATCATTTTCTGAAGAAGCAGGCCTTTTGTATTGCCAGCGCGAAGACCTTACACCAGACCTTCTCTTTGCCACCGATATGGAAGGCGTACTTCGTGCAATCAATGAAGGTGCAGCCGATCGTGGCGTATTCCCTGTTGTAAATTCGCGTGGAGGATTAGTTCGCCCCGCATTTAAAGCGATGGGTCAATACAACTTTGAATACATCGACGAGTTGTGGCTTGAGATTTACCAATGCTTATTGGTAAAACCAGGAACAAAGCGAGAAGATATTACAGGAATTACCTCCCACTCACAGGCGCTTGCACAGTGCGATCGCCACATTCAACAAAACTATAAAGGTGTTGAACTCACAGAGTGGATCGACACCGCACGTGCCGCAAAGGATTTAGCGGAAGGCGTGCTATCCCCTACCACGGCCGTCATTGCGCCTGCGCGAGCCGCTCATTTTTATGGACTTGAAGTGCTTGAAAAAGGTATTCAAGATC
>CAYPYH010000018.1:9619-14228 GCA_964415145.1 uncultured Gammaproteobacteria bacterium | reverse complement strand
CTTACCTGAAAGACGATTACGTACCGCTGCATCTGCAATAGAATCCTTACTGAGCATATTAACCTTAAAGTCGGAGTCATTAATAACCTTCTCCTTCTCTGAGTCGCTTAATAAGTGCAAATTACGCGCCTTGGTCTTAAGTAATTCTTCCTTGGCTTTCTTCTTTGCTGCATCATCAGGAAGATAATCCCAATAATCATCTTGCGACGCCTCGGCCATGGAAGATCGCATAATTGCATCTGCCTGATCTTTACCAAGTGAGTCGCGCACACGTTTCTGCTCTCCCTTATCTGTAACTAATTTAGCACGCGCCTCTCCTTGTAAATCTCCTACCTCGCGACCCGTCATTTGCTTACCAACAACAGCATTAAGGGACTTAATTCTGTCGCGCATCCAGGTTGGAGTGTGCTCGGCGACTGAGTCAACTGTCTGTCCAAAGTAAGTACCCTGAGATTGCATTTTAAGTATCTCGTCGCGCTGTGAAGAATCCATCTTAGCTAAACGTTCTTTAGCTTCACGTCGACGCACATCTAATACATCCCCTGCTGCGTTTGCTCCAAAACCACCAATAGCTTGGATTGCCTGTCCAATTGGAGCACCGACTACCGGCACAACACCAAGCGTACGCTCAACAACTCCACCAGCCCTAACGACACCACGTGCACCTTTTTGATACAGACCAATAGCCTTATTCGAAGTCGCAGCACCCGGAGCTGCTAGACCCGCTACTCCCGCCCCTGCCTGCAATACGCCACCAGCCAACCCTAGCCCAGTCATAGCTCCAGCTGCAGCACCCCCTGACGCACCCACAAGTCCTGCCCAAGCCGCTTTCTTTGCCCCAGACTGCAAGAAACTCTTAGAAACACTCTCCCCCTTCTTCAACACATTGCTGATTCCTGCAGTAGACCCTGCAACCTGACCTGCTGCCACAATTCCGATCATGAGCATTAAGATACCAACGATTGTACTAAGCAAACTTGCCGGTTCCGCAGAAGAAACGAGAAGGCCAGTAGAAACAGGAGGCATTTCGCCAAATCCTTCAGAACCTGCGATATCTCCGCCTGTTGTAATGGCAAGCGAAAGCCACAAGAAAAACATAAGCACAGGGCCGAATAGCAATAACCCTGTAAATTGATCCATCCACTTTGAATAAATCTGACTTGCTTGGCCAAAAACACCCTTAATTCCCCATGCGAAGAATGCAGCTGGCGCCAAAATCACCAAGAACCAAATAAGTAAAATACGGATAAGGAAAGCGGCGATTATGGAAATCATGGTGATAATCGCCGCACCAATAAGTAATATCTTAAACGCCGCTGTTGCGAACAATAAACCACCTTGTGTTGCACCCGAGGCAATGCCGTCAGGCGTTGTGCTCACCACAAGGTTATTTTGAATACTGAACAATTGAATAAAGTTCCCTGCCGCAATATCGGAAACTGCCTGCGCGAAGGTTAAAGTAACGACTTGACTAAAATCAACCGCTAGCAAAGTAATAGTTCGACTGAAGTTCATGAGCACCACCGCGATCAAAACATTGAGCAACTGCTGCTGTGTGCGCGCATTGTCAGATCTTCCTGGGATCAAGTTCATAATCGCAATCGCAAGAAGCGCCAAAACTACGAACATATTGATTGCGTCGCGTACAATTGGCCAACCGACATCAATAACGGTGCTATGACTAAACGCATCATAGCTAATGATTCCGATCAAAACACTAATGAGCGTAATGAGGACCGTCGTTGCGAGCTGTGCAATCGTTTCTGCAACATACGCAAGGCTTGTTAATATAGATCCGTAAGGATTTTCAAAGAACGCCTTTAGCCCCGTACTTTGTGCCACAGGAACAGCAGGGGCCGCTGGAGCCGCAGCAGGTGCAGGAGCAGGTGCAGGAGCAGCTGCAGGAGCAGCTGCAGGAGCAGCTGCAGGAGCAGCTACAGGCGCAGCAATTGCAGACATGGTGGCTGCACCGACCCCAAATACCAAAACAAGTCCAAAAATAGCTCCGACAAAACGGGTTCTATGCGACTTCCACAGTTGAGCAAGCTTGTGCCACGCGGCGTCCATATTCTTTTTAGATTATAGCACAGATAAGAAAGAGGAGCTCGAGAGTTTTGTGTAAAACTCTCGAGCTCCAATATGTTCACACAAAGCCGTCCGCCTTGTGCGCTAGGGAACCGTAACTTTGAGCCCGCACCCGAGCGATCCAGGATCTGCCACAGGAATCACGGTGAGTGCCTGCCCATTCCACGAAGCCGTCGCAGTACCCTGCATGCGCCCCGGAGGAAAAGGTGCTACGCACGACCATGTCGTCACACTCCCTACAACGTATTCCACGGAAAAGCGGAGATAGTCCCCACTTCTCACATTGGGATAGTCATAGGCAATGCGCGGTGCACTCGTAACAGTTGTCAGCATCCCCCACCACCCTTCCACACCAGCCTGTGCATACACGCCCGAAAGCGTAATACGCGAAGCATTCACTCCACCGGGCGCACTCCACTCAATGTGAAGCGTACCCGCAACTGGCGACGTGGGCGGAACCGAAGTATCTGCCAAGAGATCAGTATCCGTGAACAGATCTGTATCCTCTGGATTTCCACCCTGATCTTCCTCGCCCTCACCAAAGCCCGGATCCTCGAGCCCTTCGGAGAAGAGCGAAGACCCGCAGCGCTCCACGAAGTCGTGGTCGACGCAGAAGTTGCCCGTGATGCAATTACCCACATCGCTCACCGAGCGCGCAAGCGTTCCTGCGGGCACGGTAATGATCGGCCGCAAGGCGAACCCCATACGTGTGTACACATCCCAATTCAGAATTGGGAAGGCGATGTTTCCTGCAGTCACGTAAAGGTCAGAACGCCCTTCTTCGCGCACCACAGCGCCATCACGCCACAAGGCATCCGTGCTAAAACGCGGGTACTGGCTCACCACCGCCGTGGATTCCAATTCGCCCGTCTCTTGCGCGTACACGCCCCAGCTCGCAAGCAAAGCCTGCCACTGTGGTGCATTCACCTTGTGGCGACCCCGCGTCGAATCATTAGCAACCCCGAGCAGGAGCCACACATCGGTTCCGTCGAATCCGCCACGGATGAGGGTTGAAGGGCCCACCGTTCCGCCATCGCGGTAACAGCCGAGCTCTTCGTCTGACACGGTAACGACGTCCGCAAAGCTGCGATTGTGCGACCAGAATACGCTCTCGTCGTCGAACAACTCGAACGCTTCTTCGTGAAGCACATAGACGTCCGCGCTATACGGAGACTTCACAAGCGTGCCGTCAGGATGAGAACGCACATCGGGCAACTGCGACTTGTACGCATGGCCGCCTGGGAGCGCGCAAACATGCGCTGCAGCGGTACGCGCCTGAGTCACCTGCGTTGACGTGTCTTCGCCCACAACCGCAAGGGTCGCGATCGACTCACCGTGGTCGGCGGTCAGCGCAGGGTCACCACGATGGCGACCCACGTGCACATGGTCGCCACTCGAATATCCAGTGGTACCTTCGAAGGCAATCACCTGCCCCAAGCCGACATCCATTTCATTTGCGACGAAAATTTCGTCCAGATGCCCGAGCACAATGTACGTACCGTCTCCGAGTGAGATGTTCACGTGGCGACCGAAGCCATTACTGGCATCGTCGTGCACATACGCCTTACCCGAGATCGGTGCGAACACCAAGTCATCGCGGTCATTGGGCGTGTCGAGGTCGAGGTCATGCTTGGTGGAATATCCACGGTGCGACGTGGCACCGTTGGCTCCCTGAGTACAGGTCGCCACGTACCCACGCTTGAACGGCATGTGAATGGTGACGAGTGCGTCCGCTCCTCCCATGTCAGCCGAGACGTCCGAATCGGAATCGCTCCTTGTGACATCCATGAGTGGAACAACGCATCCACTGTTTGGCATGACTGCCAGCAGCAGAAAGATGAGAAGCATCTGAACAAAGGATCGAAGGGACATGGTGGACTTCCTTGAAACGTGAACTGGAGCTTTAGCGCCCCTTATGCTCGAAGAGTAGAATGTGAGCAGAAGGGGTGTTAAAGCGGACGAGAGCTCCCCACTCCCCTGAAAGGAGCTCTCGTTTTAGCTTAGGCCGCGTCTTGCGATTGCTCTGCAGTACAGTTCCCTGCAGCTCGCTCGACAAGAGACAGTAGGATCGAGAATTTGCGTTCCGTCCTGACTCTATTCCACCATCCGCCCACCGTTAGAACAAGCGATTTTGGCTTATTTTTTGTCCGTTTTTATGGACCACTCAAATAAAAACGAGGCACTTGGCCTCGTCTTATAACACATACCCATTGTCCACAATTATGGACCGAGCATGGGGATAACTCGCTCACAGTATGTGCGCAAATTCTCATGTGTCACCCTGCTTATAATGTCCTTTCGACTCACCCACTCAAGAATATCTTCTTCATGTTCCATCTTCAAATCCTCGTCCCGTAAAGAACGCACGAGATACATGTGAACAATAACGGGTAGCCCTTTCGAATTCGCATACTCCAATACCGGAAGCTCTCGTACTACTTCAACCTGCAATCCCGTTTCTTCCAATACCTCTCTATGCATCGCCTCTAACGCAACCTCCCCCGGCTCCATGTGCCCTTTTGGA
>CAYPYH010000018.1:7815-9519 GCA_964415145.1 uncultured Gammaproteobacteria bacterium | reverse complement strand
CTCTCTATGCATCGCCTCTAACGCAACCTCCCCCGGCTCCATGTGCCCTTTTGGAAATGACCAGTCCGCATATTGCCCGCGAAATAATAAAAGAATCTTTGTAGGATCTACTGCACTTATAATAATTGCGCCCGCTTTTTGAATACTCATAACTAAATAATATGCTCTCCTTTTACAATAACCGCCTCCCCGTCCTTAACACGATCAATCACCACGCTATGTGACTCCTCGAATCTCCTCACATCTTCTTCCAATACTTCTTCATAGTGAGGAAGAATGATCCGATTCGTTATACAGAGTCCCGCTAAGTCATTGAGATCAACTTCATTTTCATCTGAAAGGATTTCCCCTGCCACGGCGATGGAAGGTCCTACCAAAATACTACCAGCACTTACGCCCACGTAGATTCCTCCACGCTCTAGTAAAGATTTAACTGATTTTCCAAAGTTCACTTCGCGCGCAAATTTCAAAAGTTTGAATGTATTTCCGCCACACACGTAAAATACCTTATACATTCCTAAGTCTGCCTCTGGATTCGTTTCAAAATCTATAAAATCACACCGCCCAAATCCCATATCTTCAAACTGCTTTTTGGCGAGTTGATTATATTTATTGTGCTCTTTTTCTCTCGAGGCGGTGACGATAATTGCCACAGCACCTCCCACAAGAGTATCTGTGATTAAATCCTCAAACGAATGTAGAGCTTCCTTGTTAGAAAAGCCAGATGATGTAAGTACCAATATTCCGTGTGACATATAAATGATTATACTTGCGCCGATCCCTCTTTAATCATCCGAACCGTATTAATTCTCTTACCTTCATTAAGAGAAACTGACTGACCCATTTCGCCTGTCTCATGAAAACCATATCGTTCATAAAATGCAATCGCATGCGCATTATATGTCGCTACTTCCAATTCAATGGCCTTGTCACTCCCAAGCCAATGCAATGCATCTGTCATGAGTTTTCCTCCCGCACCCACTCCTTTTTGAGCCGGATCCAAATAGAGTGCATCAATAAAATTCTCAACTTCCTCCTTACGAACTTTGCAATATCCAATTATCTTGCCCTCTGATTCAATCACAAATACCCGCATCTTATCTGTGTGCATTTTTTCTATATCTCCCAGACGGCTTTGTGTGCGAATATCTATGTCACCCAAATAAAGCTCGATATCTTCTCTTGAAATGCCCGTTTCTTCATTGGGATACGTAGAGAGCCAAGATTCATGCTGAATGCGCGCGATCCCTGGGGCATCTTGTGCATCGGCCATACGTACAGTGAATTCTCTTGGGCGTTCGCGACGTTCTGGGTTCATATGAAAATATGTTTATATAGATACATGAGAGGATTACATGAGTATCTCCATCATCTTCCTTAAATCCTCATCGCTTGCACGCTCTCCGTCATGCGACGAAACATACCCCCCATATTGCTCAGAGAATGTTTTAATATCCGAATTACGCTGTTCCCACACATCCGCCTTTGTACCGTGCATGGGAAATAGCTTCGCATGCAGATGATCCACCCCAAATCCTTCAAAGATCATAGCAGTTCGTCCTACATCGGACAGCCTTTCATCAAGTCGTTTTGCTACCGTCTTTGCTGCATGCACTAGATCATTCATCGCACTTTCGGGCGCATCAAAGATATAGCTCCCCACATGCTGCTTTGGAATTACAACAGTCACCGCTGGTGTATTTG
>CAYPYH010000018.1:0-7805 GCA_964415145.1 uncultured Gammaproteobacteria bacterium | reverse complement strand
CTCAAATTGTTGTTTTGCCAACTTATTATATCTACCCTGCTCTTTCTCTGCAGAAGCTGTCACGATAATCGCCACTTTCGAACCTTTCACATCTTCCGTAATCAAACCATGAAATAACTCTATTATTTCGTCATTGGAAAAACCTGTGGATGTGAGGAATAAAATGCCCTGATTCATATAAGCTTTTTCATCATTTTCCTTAAATCTTCATCACTCCCATGTAAACCGTCACCGCCACTTACGATACCACACATCCGCACAGGTATTGACAAAAACGTTAAAATAGATAATCGTAGTAACAATATATGTATTCTCCAACTAATGCACAAATCCATGTCATTACTCGCGTTATTCTAAAACATGGCTCAAGCATAGTACTTTGTCGTGTTCCTGGAGCAAAGTGGGCGTTCTTACCAGGTGGGCACATTGAGAACGGTGAAACCACGCAGCAGGCACTACGTCGCGAAATAATGGAGGAACTAGGTCAAAACATGATTGGAGATCTTACCTTTGTAGGTGTATGCGAAAACACATTTCCCCTCTCAGATAACGTCGCGCAACAAGAAATGAATCTCATTTTTACAGGAACTTTAGACCCTCAAACGAATCCAAAAAGCCTAGAAAGCAAAATTGAATTTTTCACAGTCAGCGAGGATGAGCTAACTGAAATTGATCTGCGACCCATACAATTGAAAGAAGCACTTGTTCACTACCTCCTATCGGGAGAGACGCGTCCGTTTTTTGCCCACTAAAATTATGTTTATCGCAATCGAAGGCATTGCTGGGGCAGGAAAAACAACACTTGCATCGTCCCTTGCTAACTATCTATCCAACACTCTAGGGAAAACGGTATCGATAACAGAAGACTACGAACATGATCGGAAGAGATGGTTTGATGAGACTGTACAGCGATGGTCCTGCGAGAACGATCCAATATCAGCAACTCTTCTTTTCAACTTCATCCACAAGATACAAGCCAACGAAGTTCAACATTTACTAAATCAAGATACATGTGTAGTCGCAGACCGATGGCGTGACTCATTTTTAATTCACCACGAAGCGGTAAATACATTTAAAGACACTGCCCTTGCTGAACAATTGTCTGATCTTGCATACGGTACTCTTAGTCCAGACATCTGTATATTCCTAGACCTGCCGCCCGATATCGCTCACAAACGCTACATAACTCGTGAGCAAAATGCCAATAAACGCGGCCTACCATTGGCTGATTTTGATTATTTTGAAAAAGTTACCGCGATTTATCGCCGCCACGCAAAGGAGCGTAACTGGATCGTAATTGATGCAAATCAAGGAACCGACACTGTTTTAAAAAACGTAGTTCAAGCATTAAGTAAAATGTATGTCTAAAACGTTATTAATGACCGTAGGACTACTCATGCTCGCCCACGGCGTGTATCAAGTCATAAAATTTTTTTATGTATGCCGAACCTTAAAGAAAGCTACACCCATCAAAATATACGAACCCTTCAGATTCTATCTATTACTCTGCCCTGTCCTTCGCGAAGAAAGCAATATTAAGAAATTTCTTCACGATCTTTCCCAATTAGACTACCCAAAGCATCTACTAGAGATCCTCATCATCACAACCGAGAAGGAATACGACAATTCGATGCAGCCCAACACGATTCATTTGGTTGATCAATTTTTAGAAGAACAGGAAGCATATGGGCACATGAAAAGAATCCACTATCCTAGTCGCAAAGGGGCGAAGGCTGATCAGTTAAATTTTGCAATGGAGTGGGCAAAAGCGACATATAGCAGCTCTATATTATCAGAAAAATACCTGCTCTTATTGGATGCGGATACTACCATACCACAAGATTGCATACAGAAGTTAGACAGTGAGATCGAAGAAGGTATAGATGTTTACCAACGCCCCCTCCTATGGTTTAACAATATTAATGCACTACGAGATCCATTCATGGTCAGTTTTGCATTCCTGCAATCGTTTTTCTCAATCGCGTATGAAACACCTATGCTTAATGGATGGGGATATCCATGGAGGTTAAAATACTTCGTAGGTCATAATCTGTGTATTAAGAGTAGTGCACTCATTGCCGCTGGAGGATTTCCAGACATCATAGAAGATGTGCGTCTTGGTCGTCGCTGCACACTACTAGGTCTACGTGCAAAAACTGTATCTGGATTTGGCATGGTTGAAACAGCTAAATCGCTCCCCATATACATAAAGCAATCGAGCGTATGGTTCTTTGGATGCGGCCTCTTTCTCTCTGATTACACATTTATTTTACGGTGGCGAAAAGAGCATGGGCTCACCGGATCATGGAGGGATATTCCTCTGATCTTCTATGGATTTTTTAAGGCAATGCGATGGCTCAATAAAGGACTCATCCATCTAATCATGATATTACTCTGTCTAGTCACCGGAAACGCCCTAGCCCTCACGATATGCGTACTATCTCTACTCACACACTCTACACTTACCGTTTTCTTACTATGGCACAATCGACGCACAATCAATCAGATAACGTTACCTAGAAATAAAATGATAATTGCACTTATATTCTCTCCGTTCATGTTCATGATAAATTTTCTAGGCACTTACTATGGATTATTTAAGATTTTAACATATTACATATGCGGGACCGTGACTTTGCCGAAAACAGAACGCTAGAACCGATGCTAAAGAAAGCTCACTTGTTTCCAAACACATCTGCACCATGGCAACAACATATCTTGCGTACATTTATTAATAAGTACTCCTTGAATGGAGCCACGTGTCTAGATGCCGCTTGTGGAATAGGTAACAATATACGCACACTTCTTAGTTACAACATGAACATCTTTGCATTTGATAAATCGGAATCTGCAGCACAATTCGCCCGAGAGCGATATAGTCAGAATGTGCCAGAAGACCGCATAAAAATTGGACCCCTAGAGTATATCCCCTATGAAGATGGGACTTTTGATTTCGTCATTTGTACCGAGGCCTTGGAGCACGTAAAGGATTTAAACAAGGTAATACAAGAATTGCATCGTGTCACAAAACCAAATGGATATATATTGCTAAGCTTCCAAAATTATTTGAACCTCGCCACAATCGTAAAACCAATATCCGAATGGTTGAGTGGAAAAAATTGGGACGCGTGGGGCACCCACAGTCACGATGAAGGATTCGAACGTCATTTAAACGTAGTGCAAGTACGTCGCGCATGTCGGACAATGGGACTGGAGGTTCAAGAAGATCTCGGGGCGGACTACATAAACGCTTGGCTGTCATGGTTCCCCCCTATACGAAAAAATTACGCAATTCTGGATCGATACCCTATGCTCACCATTGGAAGTATTCCCGTAATTAAATATTTTGGCATGGATTACTTTGTAATGCTTAAAAAGTAGTATGAGAATAGTATATGCGGGTAATCGCGAACAGTCGAAAGTAGCCCTTTCTTTTGATGACGGACCAAACCCTTACGCCACAGAACAAATCCTTAAAATATTACATGAACATAAAGTGCATGCATCTTTCTTTTTAATCGGAAAGCGTTGCGAACAATATCCAGAAATAGTGAAAAAAATAGCCAAGGAGGGCCACCTCATAGGAAATCATACCTATTCGCATTCCGTAGGAGATTTTGAACATTGCGACACTATCATTAAAGATATTATAAAAGAGTATCCAGGAGCTTATCGACCTCCTTATTTTCGTCTGGATTTTTTACACATGGAATTCAATGAATTGGATAGAAAATTAATTGTAACAGGCGATGTAAACTCTTATGACTATGAAGACATTGCTTCAGAAACCGTAGTAAGTAATGTACTTAATAGCACAGTCAACGGCTCCATCATTGATATGCACGATGGCAGCGAAATAGATGCAGATCTCCCCTTACGGGCAAAAAAGACCATCCTTGCGCTTCCCTATATCATTAGGGAATTACAACAACGTGGACATACACTTGTTCGCGTAGATGAGCTTGATCCTGTATACGACGAATACCACCCGTAATTGCAATTTTTTACCATTTCTGATAGGACTAATATGTTCCCTAGACCACTGGAGACTCCTATGCGCCTGCGCTTATTGTGTCGAGTCATCTGCTACGATGCGGAGTCAGACTCCGTTCTACTGGTTCGCAACCGTGGCCAGAAATGGTGGTACGCCCCCGGCGGAGGCTGGGAGTACGAGAAGGAGGATATCCTCACGTGCGCCGAGCGAGAAGGAAGGGAGGAAACTGGCCTCGAGATGAACATCGAGTGTCAGATCCTGACTCAAACGCTCTTCATCGCCGAAGAGGATGCCACCTGGTTCGAGACCTTCTGGCTCGCGAGCCCCAAGAACGGCACCGACCTGCCGAAGGGGCACATCGACGAGCACGGGGTTGTTGAGGAGGCGCGATGGTTCAAGCTCAACGAGCTGAATGAATCCACCGTGTATCCGGTCAAGATGGCCCAGACACTGCGCGAGCGAATCGAGGCCGTCCGCGCCGCACCAAACATGTACATCGGGCACACCCGACTGTAGAAAATGCCCGCCCAGACTACGTCTTGGGCGGGCTCTTTTAGATTATGCCTCCGAGAAGCTCCAACGCTCGCGTCTTAACCTCCTCAAAGGACCTATTGGCGTCAATGGTCTGCCAGGCGTGCTGTCGCACAAGTCCACGATACGCATCGACAATCTTCTTGTAGAAGATGCGCTCCTTCTCTACATCATCGATCGACTCGCCTCTACCGTACACACGTCGGTCGAATGCTGCATCGACATCCACGTCCAAGTAGATCCCTAGCGTTGGCTGCAGCCCACGGAATGCGAGGCGCGAAACGTCATCACGCAATCTCTGGTCTTCTCCTTCGAAGAAGCCAAAGTGATCGTGGTAGATGAAGAAGGAAAAGTCCCATCGATCCGCAATGACGACATGTCCCTCCGCTAGCGCACGCATGGCACGCGTCACCTTGTCAGCGTGCAGCATTTGGAAGAAGAACATGTATTCAGGTGACTGCGCATCGAAACCATACGCCTTCATAACTCCGAGAAATGCCTCCTCCCGGTCTGATTCACGAGTCATAACGCGTGTCACGGGAAGACCCCTTCGCCGTACCTCCGTTTCAAGAAAAGTAACCAAACTCGACTTACCCGAACCATCAATACCCTCAACCGCAATCAATATGCCGGTCATGAACCCTCCCTGGAAGCTGGGTGCACAGTTATCTTGCACCAGAAGGCTATACATGTCTAGTCTCCGTAAAAACAAAGCTTTTCCTGTGGATAACTCGTTTTCAGTTGACAAAAAGCGAAAAATGCGCTAGCCTTGGCGCAGAGGGTGAATCGCTATTCCGCGACCACTTCTTCTAGACACCCGGCCACCCGGCCGAGGAGGCACCTATGACCCAGCGATTCTTCGCGGTCCTCGCCAGCCTCGTGCTGGCGACCGGCTGCACCGGCAACACCAACAACGACGATGTGGACACCGACACGGTGCACACCGGCGAGACCGACGACACCACGCTCCCCGTGAACTCCCAGCTCGAGGTCATCGTGACCAAGCTCGGCGTGCCCGAGGACTGCGTGGCCACGATCAATGACGGCGACGGTACCGAGATCACCAAGCCCTCGGGCACGGTGAACGAAGTCCACGCCGGCACCTGGACCGTGACCGCCGGCTCTTCCCCGTTCAACAGCAAGGGCGACCCGACCCACACGGACACCGACGGTGTTTCGTGGATCGGCCCTAAGCTCGAGACCGCAGTGGCAGACGAAGAGTCCGTCACCGTGGAAGTGGCGCTCAACCGGTACCTGAAGGCGACCGATCGGTACCACTGCGTGCACCACGAGTACTTCTACGATGAGGACCTGCAAGGGCCTGCGCCGGACTCGAACTACGACTACGATCATGGCTACTTCTCCCTCGAGACCCTCGAGGATGGTACGCTCGCGATCTACACCGAGAACGGCACTCCGGCCAGCGACGAGATCGCAAACAGCAGCAAGTACATGGTGCGGGGCAACTCTCTGATCCTCACTGGTGATGAAGACGGCCTGTACCCCGAGCGCCTCGAGTCGTCCACGATCTCGCCCAACGGTGACATCACCTGGCTTGTCGCGCGTCCACTCGACATGTACCCACTGGACGACTATGTCCCCAATGACTACGTCGAATTCGTGTGCACCGTCGAGTGATCAATGACCCCAACGTACGCCCGCCACTCCATGGGGAGAGCGGCCTCTTTTTTTTATTCTGATAACACACAAAAAGGCCTTACGGCCTTTTTGCATATTAGTTCTTCTTAATACGAATTATACCAGAATATTTTACCCACGGATCGACCTTAGTTGCACCATGTGGGAAATATTGATAATTACATTGATTTGATGCATCTGTTGTTCCAGATGTAAGACCCTGCGAACTGAAGCACCCCGCATCATGTCCATCACATTGTCCCGTACACCAACCCCAGTTATCACGCACATGAACCTTTGGCTGGAATATACATTCTTGTGCGCTTTCATTGTAACAATTCACATCATCTCCGTCACACACCGGAAGAGTATTCTCCATCGTGTCATCACACACATATGTCTTTGTGTAACGCAGCCATGTTGGTTCACATGAATCTTCCGTCATTCCCCATTCTCGGTTTGTGTTACAGAATGGTACATCGTCCGCATTCTTATCCAATCCGCGGAAGTTCTTGTAGAAGTTATCCGGCTCGTCGGATCCTGACATTGTTCCATTTCCCCAGTCCACAATAATGCGACGAATTGGTAATTGCTCTTTAGAGGCGGCTGCAAAGAATTCTACAGACGCTCGGAAGAATCCATCAGTATCAACCAAGAAATCCTCTCCTATTTTACTATTTACCGAGATTTGATTTTCTCCACCCTCACGACAGTTGCGACCGATACAATTGTTTAGGTCCACCGAATAGACCTTTGGCGGTTCTGGAATGTATCCATTGCCACCTTTACGATCATCGAAATCATAGTCAGGCTGAGTCGTTAGAGCCGATGGCCCATAAGAACCAATACCCGCCCCGCCCGCCACCAGGCTAGGTGTGCCATTTGAGAAAGACCACCACCAATAGCCCGTGGCAAAGAATGTTTTCATGCGCTTAGCATCATCCTCAAAAGTCTCTAGTGTCTGAATCTTTGGCATTTCCGATAGTGGACTAAGGTATGTTGTATTCACACCAGCATCTTCCGGATACTGAACCGCATTTTTTGCACCCCATGACTTAATAAGTCCCAATGAAATGTAAGGCATCGCCTCTACTCCACCACCAATACCGAAATTGCTCACCCAGTTTGCTGTTGAACGCTCATACTGAGCGCCAAGGTATGGATTTACACAGGTCTCGGTAGGCGCAGCTGATACAAGCCCTCGCAATACTAAGCTCCAGAGTCCTCCCGCCAATTCATGCTCCTGTACACACGTAGGAATAACGAGTGGATGCGGATCCTCAATACCTACGTAGTTAATTTGATTGCTCTTCAGTGGACTTATTGTTGCCCCATAAGGGAAGTTACTGGTGACGTCATTATAAGAAGCATACGCAGGAAGTGGCGCCGTGCCATCCGTACCAGAAGGACTTTCAATCGGAACACTAAATGATACTAGTGGAGCTGTGCCTGGTGTTATTGTTTTCGATGCATAAATACGGTTCGTATAGAAGAATCCCGTGTTCGCATCTGACGACGATGCCTGTACCACTCCAGAACACGCAGGGTACACCTGTGATCTTTCGTATGGAACTTGCACAGCGAAATCTTCACAGTGTTTTCTCACGACACCATCCTCTGGCACATCCGTACAATCGAATGG
>CAYPYH010000017.1:11259-14458 GCA_964415145.1 uncultured Gammaproteobacteria bacterium | reverse complement strand
AAGCTCTGGAACGAGACATGACACCCTCCAATCCAATTGAGGTCCTATGGCTAAGATAAGCAATTTTTCTCTATCTGTCAATGGTTCTGCGATACAATACACTCAATTATGTACATCTATCTTATTCTAGAATTTCTCTCCATACTTCTTGGGATATCTGCTTTTGGTTATTTTCTATTCCAAATAGATAAAACACGCACCCTTCATAAGGTGGTTCGGCAAAAATGGTTTTACCTTCCTTTGTTAATATTCATCCTTTCCCTATTCACGAGCTTGCTCGCAAATCGCACCTATGCCCCTCATTTTGCAATGCCTACTTTTATGCATTCACATGCACCCGACGGCATACCTGCTTCTATTCCTTTTACCAAAATAGCTAGTTTCCTCATGAATCGAAATCACTTTGAGAAGATTGAAGACATTGGCGCAAGTCCTAACTCGGTACCAAAAGAGGCAACTCCTCCCGATGCGGATGGGATCGTGCGCATCACGCTGACCGCAAAAGAAGTCATATCCGAAGTAGCCCCAGATATTTATTTTAATTATTGGACCTACAACAATCAAGTGCCAGGACCTATGTTACGCATTCGTGAAGGTGACACGGTAGAGCTAACACTTACCAATGACCCCTCAAGCCTACATAATCATAATATTGATCTGCATGCGGTGACGGGTCCTGGAGGAGGAGCCACTCTTACCGACGTCGCCCCAGGAGACACAAAAACCTTCCGATGGAAGGCGCTCAATCCAGGGCTTTACGTATATCATTGCGCAATGCCAAATGTCTCTACGCACAATTCCCACGGACAATATGGAATGATCCTCGTGGACCCTTCTATAGAACTAGCGCCTGTCGATCAAGAATTCTACATCATGCAAGGCGAACTCTACACCTTGGGTCAACTAGGCAAACGCGGCTTAGTCCCCTTTGATTCCGAGGCTCTCTTAGACGGTATTCCAAACTATATTACGTTTAATGGACGCGTCGAATCTACGCCACGGCTACAAGCAAAAGTAGGCGAAACAATTCGCATCTATGTCGGAAATGGTGGCGTGAACCTTATCTCTTCTTTCCATATCATTGGTGAAATCTTTGATACCGTTTACCCCGAAGGAAACCTAGGTGGAGCAATAGAGAAAAATGTACAAACAACCGCTGTACTCCCAGGTGGATCGTCTATTGTAGAATTTAAACTTGATGTCCCTGGCAAGTACTTACTCGTAGACCATGCGCTTGCACGCATGAACAAAGGGGCATGGGCAGTACTAGAAGTAACTGGCGATGAGCAACCAAACCTCTTTCGCGCCATAAATGCCGACACTCCTAAAAACATGGAGATGCATTAAAATTCCTTGGCTCCAACAAAAGAAGGGTTATAGCCCTTCTTTTTTTTATATTGGTCTTTTCAATATCGCGGCAACCGGATCTTGTTCTGCACGAGAAGAGATCACTTGTTTGCGCAATTTGGCCGGGTCTTTCTTTGTGCCCAAGTCGCGGTGCTCATATCCCGTCTTCACCTCAGTGTTCTTTTTTGCCGAAGGGTCTTGGCGAACTTCTAATTTTTGACCCACAAAATTACTAGGCTTTTTTGATTTAGGCCTTAACCCTTGAAGTTCTAGATACATGTCATCAAGTCGACCCATACTAATTCCATGTTTTGGTAAGATCTACGCCCGTATAGAAATATTTAAGAATATCTTCTCCCATCATCCCTTCATTCGCCATACAGATCGCTCCTTGTGCCGACATTCCTACTCCATGACCCCAAAGTGTTTTTCCTTTTTCACATGGAACAGGCACCGATACCGCCCAAGGGCGCGTTCCATTCCACACTTCCTCCCAACTACGTGTGCGTCCGTCAGAACGCGAGAAATACGGAGTCGCAAGCGCTTCGCCTGCATAGGTGATCACGATTCCTTTCGTCTCTTCAACCGCCCTTACAACAGCCGGTGAACGCATTTCATGTCCGTACCCATTGTACACCTGGTCATACGAATACGCAGTCATGGTAAAAAATTCTTGGCCCCACTTTGTTGTGTGCGTGGCGTGATAAAAGGCATAACTACGCGCCGCAGTTACAATCGCTTTTTGATATTCGTATGGCGAAGAGTTACTGGTCTCCGCAAGGCCTCGCAAGTACAGCTCAATAGGCAATTCATTAATAAGCCATGTGCGATCTTTTGTAGCATTGTAGCGAAGCTCGAGCGTACCTCGGAACGTATTATCGGCAAACTGCGCATTACGCGTTACACGACGATCAAAATTCGCTACTTCAAGAACGTCTGTCTTCGCTGGAGGAATGAATCGAATGGCTTCTTTGGTCATTTGCTTTCCAGCACCCAAATCATATGTATAAATACCCTTTGCATAGGCAGCGTAAACAATTTGTCCTTGGGACACCTCACCAAGCAGTGCTCCTCCAGCCGTCTCTACGCGCAGGCCACTCGTATTAGACCGAACCTTCACCTCAAAATCTGTTTCTTCGTCAACAATAAATGTACCAATGCGCAGGGTTGGTTCGGGTCCATATGTAACCACAGGTTCATTATTCTCGCTCGACGTGTCCATTGCTTCACCCGCACCTTCAGTCACATGCATAGAGACAGTTGCATAGGTACCCGTACGACGTCCTTCGTCCGTTACAATTTCGAACGCAGCTTCATGGTTTCCATTTTGTGATGGCGCGCGCGCAATAAAAGAAATAACTCCTGTTCCCCCTGGTTTCACCACCTGTGGAGCATAAGCTACATGTGTAGACGTCCACGATTTATCCTTAAAGCTTACCGATTCACTTGCGATATGTGCCGAAGGAGCAAGCACACCAAGGCCATTCCACGTATTCGTTCCCGTATTTTTAACTGCCACCTGCACATTTATAGGAGCACCCGCCTTCGTGTCGATATCATAAATGGTTTGTGCAATAATTTCTGCCTTTGACGCCGCTGTAGGTGCAGTTGGCACTACAGCCGCAGGCGCCTGCGCAACTACGTCCTTTGCCACCTTTATAGTCAACGTAATCTTCCCGCCCGTTACCCACGCGCGGTCTTCGCTCGCGAGGTTAAATACTTCTGTGTACGTTCCCTCTTTTGCAGGCGCATGAAGTTCAAAAGAAAGATTTCCCTGTTTCCCTACTGGCACACTTGTTTGTGTAAGACGCTTGGTTTGATTCCACCAAATCCATGTTCCTGGATCAAATTC
>CAYPYH010000017.1:0-11249 GCA_964415145.1 uncultured Gammaproteobacteria bacterium | reverse complement strand
GCTTGCGCCCCTGTATTTTTTAATGCTAAATCTACCGTGGTTTTTGCCCCTGGTGCCAAAGAAATCACCCCCTTACCCGTTACACTTATTACTTCTGCCGAATATGCATCCTGTGCTTGTACTAAAACCCCTTGAAACGCCATTGGCGTCAATATTACAGCCATTAAACACATCAAAAACCCACGCTTCAAGCTTTGCATCATAGTAGAGTCATTATAACACGGGTTGATTCTTTTCCATTTTGACCGCAGAATAGGATTATTGTATGTCATACGCTAAATCTGCCGTTGCGAAAAACACACTCATCCAAACTCTTGGAAAAGGACTTTCCACCCTGCTAGGATTAATGACTTTTGCCATTCTTTGGCGCATTCTTGGACCAACGGATTATGGAACGCTCACCATTGCACTTACGTTTTTAGCCGTATTCGCAACCTTTGTTGATTTTGGACTTACGCTCACCACCGTTCAATTAATTAGTGAGCATAGTGATCGCGAAAAGGAAATTCTTAACAACCTACTGTCATTACGTCTCATTTCCGCAGGAATTTTTCTTGGGAGCGCACCCCTAATCGCCCTTTTCTTCCCCTATGCGTCCATCGTGCAAATTTTAATTGCCATTGGCGTTCTTTCATATTACAGCGCTTCTGTCTCACAAATGCTCGTGGGCGTATTCCAAAAGAATCTGGACATGAAAAAGCCCATGATTGCCGAAAACATCAATCGCCTCTTGGTCCTTGTAGGAATTGTACTCGTAGGAATGTTCCACGGAGGTCTTGAAATGATCATGTGGGTATTCGTACTTGGAAATATCGTTCAATTACTTACTGTTTTGTGGTTTACAAAGCGATACGCCAGCTTGCGCCCCCAAATCTCATGGGAAATATGGAAATTGATTATTGGACGAAGTTGGCCAATCGGAATCAGTATTTTCTTTAATCTCATTTATCTCAAAGGCGACATCTTCTTCCTCTCTTTATATCGCGATGCGCACGAGGTGGGACTTTACGGTATGGCTTACAAGATTATTGAGGTGATTGCGTCGATTCCGGTCATGTATATGGGTCTTGTGCTTCCAATTCTCGTAGGCGCGTGGGCTGCGAAAGAACAAGAAAAATTTAGGCATGCGCTTCAAGATGCTTTTGATTTCTTTACCGTCATTGGATTCCCAATGGCGATCGGCCTCGCGCTCGTGGCACGCGAACTGATTATATTCGTTGGGGGTGACGCATTCGCAGGGGCGGGTCCCGCACTTTATATTCTTGGACCCGCCCTTCTGTGTGTTTTCTACGGCGCACTATTCGGCCATGCAATCGTGGGTATTAATAAACAACGACAAATGACCCTTGTCTACGCCATTGTTGCTGCAATCACGATCGCGGGCTACATGTGGTCCATTCCTAAGTACGGCATGTATGGCGCTGCCACCTGGACCCTTATCTCCGAAGGTCTCATCGCCCTCCTTACCGCAATCGTTGTGTTACGCGTAAGCCAAGTGCACCTTCAGTTCAAGTTATTCTTCAAGGTAATCGCGAGTACTCTTGCAATGTCCGTCGCTGTCTTTTACATTCCCTCGCCCCATGTTCTATTATCTATCTTCATGGGCGCAGTCGCATATACCGCATGTCTGACTGCACTTGGTGGACCTACTATTAAAGAATTACGAACTCTTCTTTTTCCTGCTTAATGTATGCTGAGTATTCTTTTTTCCATCGCGATTCTTGCCACCTACGGATACCTTGTCACAAAAAAGGAATCCCTGGCGCTCGCGCTCATTCCTGCGCTGTCGCCTTTATATTTAATTCGATTGAGCTTGGGGCCGATTCCCACCACACTTCTTGAGCTTATTATTGTCCTTGCCCTTGGACACTGGCTCTTTTCAAAACCATGGCTACGAATACAGCTCACAAAACAAAAGGTGTCACTCCTTGTTTTGATTGGAGCGGTCATCACTATTGGTATATGTGTCGCTACAGATACACTTTCAGCCCTTGGGATTGCAAAAGCCTATTATATTGAACCTGTTCTTCTTTTCTTAGCTATGCGTGATCGTCTTACAAAAGAAGATTTCCGCATCGCATTACATGCTCTTGGAATCACCGCCTGTCTACTGGGGATCTTTGGTGTATTTCAATGGATTACAGGACTAGGCCTTCCAATTCCCTATGATTTTACTCGGCGTATTACGAGCGTATTTACGTATCCAAATGCCTACGGCCTTTTCGTAACCCCTGTTGCAGCCCTCTTTGGCGTGCTTGCTTGGCAAGAAAAAAACAAAGCATACGCGGGACTCGCCGCCTTCCTCACCCTCACTCTTCTTCTTTCTCAAACCGAAGCGGGCATCGTGGCGCTACTGGGAGTAGCCGGACTATTCATCTCTGCTCAATTAAAAACACAGCGCGCAAAAATGGCCTTTAGTGCACTGTGCGTAGCCATAATCACCGCAGCGCTTCTCTTTCCATTCTCACAATCAAAACTTCTTCTGCAGGATTACTCTGGGCTCGTAAGACGCAGTCAGTGGCAAGAAACCGCAGCGCTCCTACAAGACCATCCTGTATTTGGCGTAGGATTTAATGCGTACCCTGTCGCACTTGAGCCCTATCACACGGATGCGCTTTATGAGATTTTCCAATATCCCCACAATTTATTTTTAAATGCATGGGCAGAGGCCGGTATTGTAAATGTAATTTTTATTCTCATCCTTCTTGGTGCTACACTCTACGCATTTGTAAAATCAAGCAAAGGAGAGCAGCTGGTCCTTGCTACAAGCCTCGCTCTACTCGCCATGTTTATTCACGGACTCGTAGATGTACCATTTTATAAAAACGATTTAGCCGTGTTAACCGCATTCTTGTTCGCGATACTCGCCTCTATCCAGGGCAGCCGTACCAACATGCCGAAAAGTGATATTTCGTGATACCGTAGGCATATACGTATGCCTCGGACATCACTATTGCTACGCCTACTCACCCTCAGTCGCCCACGCTTTTGGCTCTATACCCTTGGGCCATTTGTACTTCCTATTTTTGCACAATTTCCTGGAATTGCACTTGAATGGCCTCTACTTCTTGTGGGATTTATTTATTTCTCCTTCCCCGCCAATCTTTTGATTTACGGCGTAAATGACCTATTCGATCAGGAAACCGACGCACTCAATCCAAAAAAAGACGCGTATGAAGCGCGCCTACAAAAAAAGGACATTTTCCCCCTTTTGTATACGATCTTTTTTACCAATGTGCCATTCTTAGTGGCGCTCGCTACACTCGCGCCGCGCACCATTCCCGCCCTTCTTGGCTTTCTCTTTTTTAGCGTATTTTATTCCGCGCCCCCAATTCGAGCAAAAGCCATTCCGTTCTTGGACGGCATATTCAATATTTTATATGTACTACCGGCGCTCGTAGCCATTCTCATATTCCCTTATACACAAATTGATTGGCTACTCGTGCTTGCGGGAACACTTTGGTGCATGGCGATGCACGCCTTTTCTGCCGTACCCGATATTGAAGCGGATAAAGAAGCGGGACTAAACACTGCTGCAACGATATTGGGCCACAAAGGAACATTACTTTACTGCACAATACTTTGGACCATGTCGGCAACATTACCGATGTTTGAAAATCCGTGGCTAGGGTATGCGGCGCTTGCTTTACTTCCTCTTTATCTTCTTTTACTTCTCCTAAGCGCAAAGCCCGCACGAACATTTACAATGTATCGTTTATTCCCTGTACTTAACATGTTCGCGGGAATGATGCTCGCACTGAGTTTGCTTGGATACCTTTTTGAGGGACCGGCAATATAAATAAATCCACGACTTATTTTATTTCCTCTGGGGTGAGTGCGGCAGACGTCTTAATTCCCTTCACTCGCTTATACACCAATTCGGCACTAATTAAGCACATAGGCATACCAATTCCTGGGTTTGTTCCGGCACCCACAAAGTACAGCCCCTTCACTTTTTTATGAATATTATTGGGACGGAATAGCGCGGTTTGAGGCAGCGTATGCGCAAGACCAAGTGCTGTACCCTTGTAACTATTGTACAAACTCGCAAAATCTTTCACGCAAAAGTGTTCCTTGAATAGAATGTCATTTGCGAATGATTCCCCCGTTACTTCTTCAATTGTACGAATAATCTTATCGCTATATTTGGACAATTGATCGTCTGTATATTCAAGACCCGAGGCAATCGGTACCAGTACAAATACATTTTCCTTACCCTCTGGCGCAACACTTGGGTCATTTTTGCTTGGCGCGCAAATATAAAGCGATGGATCGTCGGGCCACTGAGGAGTGTCAAAAATCTGTCCAAAGTTCTCTTTCCAATTCTCACTAAAAATAAGCGTGTGATGCTGTAATGATTCAAGCTTTTTATTTACCCCCATATAAAGAAGCAGAGCCGACGGCGCCCAGGTGCGCGATTCGTAGTAGGCGGGCACATGTTCGCGCAACGATTCTGAAAGAAGCGCGAGCTCCGTATGAGCGTAATCCGCATTTGAGATCACAATATCGGCTTCGATCTGCTCGCCACCTTCAAGTTCCACGCCACTCGCAGTGCCGTCTTTTACCAAAATACGTGCAACAGGCGAGCTATATCGAAATTGCGCCCCATACTTGCGCCCAATTGATTCCATCGCTTTCACAACTTCATATAATCCGCCTCTTGGATAAAAAACGCCTTGATTAAAATCCAAATGACTCATAAGGCTATACAGTGCAGGCGTATTGTAAGGAGAGCTTCCCAAGAATACGAGCGGGTACTGCATGATTTTTTGCACTTCTGTTGTTTTGAAAAATCGCTCCACGTAATTTTGCATGCGAGAAAATACAGACAAGCGTAAACCATCGCGAATCACTTCCCAGGTGAAAAAATCAAAAATGGAATCGTAATTTTTATACAGGAAGCGAGCCTTGGAAATCTCGTATTGTATAGTGGCGCGCGACAAATATCTATTGAATGCGGGTGTAATACCTGGCTCCAATGCCTCGAGCGTCGGCAGGTCGCGCGCCACGTCGCCATAAATATCCACCTGCTTGTTCTTACCCTTAAAAAAGACACGGTAAGAAGGCCCCAGCTTTTCAAGCGTATAGTAATCGCTTGATTTTTCCCCCACGAGCGTAAAAAATTGTTCAAAGATTTCAGGCATCAAGTACCACGAAGGCCCCATATCAAAGCGAAAGCCATCACGCTCCAATAGATTTGCGCGTCCTCCAGCCTTGTCATTTTTTTCAACAACGGTGACGTCGTACCCCGCTTTTGCAAAAATGGCGGCAGACGCAAGCCCACCAAACCCGGCACCAATAATCACGACGCGTTGTTTCATATTATTTTGTAAAGAAAATGGGAAGGATTAATTGAACTTTGCGCCAGGCGCTTGTGCGGGCGCGGCGCGAGAGCACGTCGTAGCTGTTATGCTCTATCTCTTCCAAGATCGCACGATACAAAACGAGCGCCGCACGAACCGCCTTTCGTCCACTTGGGTGTAAAAGTGCAATTCCCTTCTCTGCCTGCATATACAACTCCCGCGCTCGCCCGATTTCGAATTGCATCAGTTCTTTAAATGCGGGTGTCACCTGCTTACTTGCAATATCTTCCTTTATGACTCCAAAACGCGCCAAATCTTCCTGAGGAATATACACGCGGCCACGCTCGTCCCAATCTTCCCCAATATCTCGCAAAAAGTTTGTAAGCTGCATTGCTTCTCCAAGTGCGCGCGCATAACAAAGAGCGTCGGGAGATGTATAGCCAATCACTTCAGTCATCATAAGCCCCACCACGGCCGCGGACCCATACATATAGTCTTCCAAATCCTTGTAGGTAGCATATTGTTCCACGCGCAAGTCTTGCTCCATGGCTTTCAAAAACGAATCCGCATATGCAAAAGGGATTGTAGCACCACTAAATACGCGCCGAGTGGCTGCAAGAATCATTTGTTCTTCTGTAGGTAATGTTGACCCGTTAGTCGCAGCATTTTCCTGCCATGCACCTCGCCATGCGCCCAGTTGCCCTTGTGCATCTTCGAAAGATATCGCTGAATCTACATATTCGTCAGGAATGCGAAAAAACGCATATAAAACAAAAGTTGCCTGACGAATGGCGCGCGGGAATAATAATGTCGCCCAAAAATAGCTGGTCCCAAATCGCTTCGTTAGGCGACGTGCCGTATGCAACTCTTCTTTACTCAAGCGAATATCACGAAGTCCTTGCTGCGACATAGGTAATAAATGTTTCGAGTGCCGCACGCAATTTTTCGGGCCACGGCAATGTGCTCGCCAAGCGCTGCGCATTCGTCATTTGTGTAGCGATTTCTTCACGCAGCGCCCCCGACGCCCCCGTGCGATCAAATAAAGCGCGCAACTGAGTTAGCGTAGCCGAATCAACTGCTCGTCCCATTAGTGTGCGCAGCTCTTCCACATCTACCGAATTTCCCGCATCTATTACGTATTGCGTTAAGAGTGTGTGCTGACTCTCTTCAATATCTGACCCAATATCTTTTCCAAGTTCTGCTTCTGCCCCATAGATATCTAATAAGTCGTCTTGCATTTGAAAGCCCAAACCCAATGAAAGTCCTAAGGAATCGAGTGTTTCCAAACGCGCTTGCTTGCCCGCAAGCAAGCGCCCCAACCGAAATGGCTGGACAAAGGTATATCCAGCGGTCTTCAATCGCATTTTGTCCAAAATACCTTCTCGCGTTACACGCTCCTGTGCCATCAAGTCCACATCGATCATTTGCCCAATTACGACTTCGTCCACGGTATACAAAAATTCTTTCGCAAAGTCAGGATTTGAAAAATAGGGTCCAAGCAATTCAAAGACCCACGCAAAGACCAAATCACCCACCAATAGCGCCTGCGCATAACCCGCACGCGGTGCCACTTGTGATCTTCCCTCTTTTACGTAATGCTCTCGCACCAAGGCGTGCACCGTGGCGGTTCCACGGCGCAAGTCATCTTCATCAATAATGTCGTCGTGAATAAGACAAAAAACATGGAATAGCTCAATGGCTACAAGGGCGCGCTCTACATGAGCAAGATCTTTTCCTCCCTCTGCTACGTAGCTTAAATATGCCAAATAAGGTCGTATGCGTTTCCCGCCCTTTGCTAAAGCGTACACTTGCTGCACTGCCTGTAAAATGGCTGGTTTTTGTGTAAATTGACCGTACCTCTCAAGGCGCTCATCAATAAATTGAAAAAGCTTTGCGTCAAACCAGGACTGAAATTCATCTAATTGCATAACGTGCTCCCATATTAACCTGTAATCTCTTTTTTTCAAAAATTCAAAGAATCTATACAGAGCCTCTTTTTTTTACTACAATTCAAGCACTATGCAGATTCGAAAAGCAATCATTCCAGTAGCCGGCATGGGGACACGATTCCTCCCTGCCACCAAAGCGCAGCCAAAAGAAATGCTTCCTGTGGTTGATAAGCCGGTCATTCAATATATCGTAGAAGAAGCGGTGGCCGCCGGTATTGAAGAAATCATTTTCGTGACCGCTCTTGGAAAACAAGCAATTGAGAATCACTTTGATCGTAACTTTGAACTTGAATACCGTCTTGAGCAAAAAGGGAAAACAACCGAATTAGCGCTCATTAAAGACATTGGAAAGATCGCCAAGTTTGCCTTCGTGCGTCAAGCAAAACCACTGGGTGACGGGCATGCCCTTTTATCCGCCCTCCCTTTTATTGATCAGCATGAACCGGTCGCGGTACTATTTGGAGACGATATCATTTACGGAGAGCGTCCAGCCATTGGAGAACTGTTTGATGTATACAATACACACGGTAAGCCTGTTGTTGCGGTGCAAGAAGTTCCACATGAACATGTGAGTCGCTATGGTGTTATTGATGGACCCGAAGTCACCAAGGGAGTATTTGAGATTCAACAGTTTGTAGAAAAACCATCTCCCGAAGAAGCTCCTTCGAACCAAGCGGTCATTGGTCGCTATGTACTTACTCCAGAAATTTACCCATTCTTACTTGACACAAAGCCAGGAAAAGATGGTGAAATTCGCTTGGCGGATACATTTGCCGCCTACTTGGCAGCGGGCAATACGCTTTTTGGCTCACAATTCTCAGGCAAGCGCTATGACTGCGGAAACAAATTGCAATTCATTCTCGCACAAATCGAGCTTGGACTTATCCACCCAGAAGTAAAACATGAGCTAAAGGCGTACTTGGACGCGTACAAATCATAACAATAAAAGTTTTCACCCCGAGCATCTGCTCGGGACTTTTATTTCTGCTATACTGTTCTTATATGTTACGACGACTTCTTACGCTTACACTTCTCATGAGCACACTCGTCCTTACCGGTGCTGGTTGTTTTGGTGGTGGCGCGGCCGACACCATGGCGCCTGTGACACTCAAATACTGGCGTGTCTTTGACGGCGAAGATGATTTTGCGAGCATTATTAAAGCGTACGAAACGCAGCATCCAAATGTCACAATTGACTATCGACGTTTACGTTTTGAAGATTATGAAGACGAATTGATTCGTGCGTTTGCGGAAGGTCGAGGCCCTGACTTATTTACTGTGCACAATACAGAAATGGCCGGCTATCAGTCTTTAATGAGCCCCATGCCCGAACAAGTCACCATTTCTCAAAAAGAAAAACGTAATCGTTTTAGCCAGGAAATGATTGATGTTCCGATCACAAAACCAACCCTTACCCTTCGCCAACTTAAAGAGCGTTTCATTGACCAAGTGGTAGACAATGTTCTTGTAAAGACCACCACCACGGAAGGGACAGTAGAAAAAGTGTATGGGCTCCCTCTTGCAATCGATACCCTTGTCCTTTATTACAATACGGATCTTCTCAATGCCGCAGGCATCCCAAGACCACCAAAGACATGGGACGAGTTTCAAGCCGATTCAATTAAGCTCACGAGCTATGATACAAAAGGTGAAATTCTTCAATCGGGTGCCGCCCTTGGAACCGCACAAAATGTAGAACGTTCTTCGGATATTTTATCTACTATCATGGCGCAAGTAGGCGTTAAAATGATCGACGCCCGTGGTCGCGTGAATTTTACCGATAAGGTAGACGACAATAGTCGTGCCGCTGCATTACGCGCACTAGACTTCTACACCCAATTTAGTGACAAAGGACGTGAGGCGTATTCATGGGACGAAAAGCAGCCAAATTCTCTACAGGCATTCACCTCTGGGAAAACGGCATTTTTCTTCGGCTACGCATATCACACGCCCATTATCCGCACCAATGCACCGCGTCTCAACTTCGCAATCACTGGGTTCCCACAACTCACCGGTGAAAATATCCAAAAAGCATACTTCGCAAATTACTGGATCGAAACCGTTGCGAGTAGTAGCAAAAACAAAGGATGGGCATGGGATTTTCTTCTCTTTGCCACAAGCGACGAACAAGCGGCAAGCTATATTGCACGCGCGCAAAAGCCCACCGCTCATAAAAATCTCATTCAAACACAGTTGGAAAATGAATACCTTGGGCCATTCGTGGAACAAGTACTCCTTTCTAAGAACTGGTATGAAGGAAAAGACGTAGGCGCCGCGGAAACCGCCATGCGCGACCTCATTGATACATTCGTAAAGGGAACCGACGAACCAGAACGCGCTATTCAAAACGCAGAACGCAAGATCCAGCAAACGTATTAACAGGAACATCGCGCCAAGTGCGCGATGTTTTGGTATACTCTTTTATATCTATGCATGCGTTACGCCTTGTGCCCATAAAATTATTTTTCTCACTTCTTGTCTTGCCACTTCTTGCAAGCTTCTTTTTGACTGCCACACCTGTACACGCGGCCGACGGAGCAACAGCACTACGCACACCAACATTTGACGAAATCATTACCCAAGGGCTCTTAAAAGCAGGGTCAAGTGCGGAATGTAAATCAAAAGGAAGTTGTTCAATTACCGACATGCTTCAGCTAGTTACCAATGTCATGACTCTCATTTTTGGTATTAGCGGGTCAATCTTCTTACTTATGTTCGTAATTGGTGGGTTTACTTGGATGACGAGTGCCGGTGACCCGGGACAATATACAAAAGGCTTACACACCTTGCGTGATGCGCTCATTGGACTCATTGTGATCTTTGGAGCATATATCGCCGTGAACTCTCTATTGTCTCTTGCGCGCACAGGAAGGCTTCCCGAGGAGGGTCAAGACCTCAATGCAACGCTACAAAAAGTTACCGACACCAAAACAATTGATATTCAAACAACAAAATAATATGCGTATCTTCCTCTCTTTATTCCTTTCATCATTCCTTGGACTACTATTCATTCAACCTATCACCGTTTCCGCAAGCGTCTGTACCGACGGGTGCCAAGCCACATACCAATCATGTGATGCTGCCGCGATTGATACAACGGAAGAAAATGCATGTACCGATGACCTAACTACCTGTGAAGAATTATGTGCGCCCGAAGAGTCGCCAGTGGGTGATGGCGCAGATGAACCCCCAACGTCTCCAAATCCTACCGAATCATCCACAGGCACTAGTGCCGTCGCTCCTGCAACCATAAACCTTACTAATCCCCTTGGTACCAATGACCCACGTGTGCTCATTGGACGCCTGATTCAAGCGATTATTTCAATTAGTGGAGCCATTGCACTCGTCATGTTCGTGTATGCCGGCCTCATGTTTTTAACCTCAGCTGGCAATGTTGCGATGGTTTCAAAAGCGAAGATGTTAATGCTTTACACAATTCTTGGTATAATCATTATCGCAGGCGCCTTTGTTGCGACCAATACCATCTTCACAGCTGTACTTACCGGTAATGCGGTGGTGGGAGCTGATGCCGATGTGACGGAGTAATAGAGAACCGCATTAATTAATTCACTTATCCAATATCTATGACCAATGTGCTTAACCTTTCTTGGCAGCGCGTGGTAGGTCTCGTAACCCTGTTCGTAATTGCAAGCGCCCTTACGTTCGGATTCTCGGCCACCGCTTCTGCTCAAGCGCTTACCGCAGACGAACTTCTTCCAAGTACGTTCACAGATACAACAGGTCTTGGTACCGCTGACCTCGAAGGAACCATTGGTGCGCTCATTAAAACAGTGATTCGTTTCCTTGGTATCGTCGCTGTGATCATCGTACTTTACGGTGGATTCAAGTGGATGACTGCTAGCGGAAATGACGAAAAAGTTGCCGAAGCAAAGCGCATTCTTATCGCAGGTCTTATTGGTCTTGCAATCGTGCTCACCGCCCTTGCGATCACTCAGTTCGCGTTCACACAGATCTTGACCGCGACCTCAGAGAGCGT
>CAYPYH010000016.1:0-14907 GCA_964415145.1 uncultured Gammaproteobacteria bacterium | reverse complement strand
GGGGTCACTGTAATTCCTTGCCCGAAACTGGCAGTTGCATAATAAATCTCCGACTTCGTATCAAGCGAGTCAATCGTCCCTGTAACTTCTCCGGCAAGTTCAATACCTGTACGTTCCCCGAATCCGAACTGTTGCACATAAGACTGGAAAGAGTCGAATCCTAATTTACGCATCGTGAATATCATTCCCGTATTGAGTGATTTCTCCAATACCTCGGTCATGGTTTGTAATCCATTTGCCTTTAGGTCTGAATTTTTAATGGTATATTTATCGATCTTTACTTCGCCCGAGTCGGTATAGGTGGTATTTGGCGTAATCACCCCTTTGTCGAGCGCCGCTGCCATGACGAGCGGCTTCATTACCGATCCTGGTTCGTATGCAAGCGCCACGGACGGATTTTGAAATGTGCGTGCACTCTCTACGTCCGCATAATCCATCGGTTCAAAGTTTGGATACGCGCACATCGCCATAATGCGCCCTGTTTCTGGTTCCATAATAGTGACCGACCCCGAATCTGATTGCGTTTGTTCCACTCCCTCTTTAATGCGCTGACAGGCCTCGTACTGAATTGTGCGATCGATCGTAAGTAATAAATCTCCTCCATCTTGCGCACGTTCAAAGGCGCGGCCACCCACACCAATCCATTGCCCCGACGGATCAGTCACGGACGCCAAGTATCCATTCTTCCCTTTTAAGAAATCTTCATGGAATCCTTCTGCTCCATAAAGTCCAACACGGTCTCCGGCATCATTCATTCCAAGAAATCCCAAAAGCTGTCCACCCATTCCCGATTCAGGGTACGAGCGATTCAATTCGTCTACATGATAAATGCCTGGAAGATCCGCTTCGTCGATACGCGTTAAAATATCTTGGCGTACCCCGCGCTGAATTGGTTCATACGGGTCGTCCTTTTTGAGCAAGCGTGTAAGTAAGGTGTGATACTGCGCATATGGATCCTCCACAATTGCGCCCTGTGCGTCCACAACTGGCACAGGCGGCGCTAAATCAACCACAGGGGTGGCTGTAAGACGATTCACCAATTGATCCACCTGGGCATTTGTAGGTGCAAGTGGTGGCGCCGCCAGATCTACCACCTGGGTGGGCGGCGCCGCTTCGGGAACCGCATAACCTAGCGCCCGCGCCAAAACAAGTGCTGTCGATTCAGGGTCCGTTATACGCCGAGGATCAGCGTATACAAAACCGCTCGGTGCCGTAGCGGCAATCGCATATTCTGCGCCATCAGCCCAGTCGCGCACCAAAATAGCACCACGCTGCGCAAATAGTTCCGTATAAAAACCGTGCTGACCTTCGGCAAGCACTTTGTAAATTGATCCCTGCAATACCTGCAAAAAGAAAAGACGAGCAGCAAAAAGCCCTAAAATACATAAAAAACCGATTCGAAGTACACGAATACGAACATGCGTATGGTCACCGCCACGCTTTTTTACGCCATATGCGCTCATGCGTCCCATTATACCAAAAAAAGAGGGTAATGCCGAAAATCTTTCAAGCATTACCCTCTTTTCTTTATTATTCCGCTCCCTCTAAGATTTCGTCTTCAGAAACAGTGCGCCCCTCGTACACAGAAATGTCCCCCGTGGCATGATATTCCACCGTACGCAATGTACGCCCATTCTTTGCTTCATAGTCACGCACCATGAGTTCATCGGTCAATTCGTCTTCTACAACGACGCGCCCTTCCACTTCGAGTGAAAACTCATAGTCACGACCATCGTATACCTGTACTTCTTCTTCGATATCGATTTCTTCGTCACAGGCCTCAAGTAGATCACATTCTTCATTTGCGGCGTCTACGCTAAGCATAGTGCCTTCTTGGCTATACGAAAAGTACATGGTTTCTCCCGTAGACAAACGAATCTCTTCGGTATTTGATGGTGTGAAAGGTACTCCTTCGATTGAAAGCTCCTTTCCTTCTTGTAGTGAACTGATAATTTCTTGAATGGTCATACTAGAATCCTAATGTGAGATTAATGTTTGAAAGAGAATGCCCTACCTGTGCTTGGAAGTCAATATTTACTTGCTGGCGTGCACCGGTGCGATCGTCGAACAGAAGGAAACCATGTTGGAGCCCGAACTCATACACTTCTTTGGTCACTTTAACGTCTTGCTTGCAGTACTCAACAACATCCTGCACGCGCCCCTCCTTCCACCACTGCACCGCTTGAAGCCCATGAGCTGACTTACCAATACCTATTGTTGCCGAAGCGAGCGTGTCGAGCTTCAGACGAAACCCGAGCGATGCCCGAACAGATTCGAGCATATCCAATTGTGGAATATTGAGCAAATCTCCAGGGTAAAAGCGATTAAGAAGCGGGATATCGAATCCTTTTGTATTGAAACCAATAATGCGCGTTGCCCCCTCGAGTTCCTTAAAAAGGATTGGAAGCTCTGACTCAAAATAGGATTTATACGTATCGGTATCGTAGAAATACGCTACAGCTACAGACACATTCAAGTCGCTATAGTCAGGCAAGCCAATGGGCTGCGCGGTTTCAAGATCTAGAACAATTTCCCCTTTCATAGCTTATGTGCCGCTATTAAATCACTCATTGCATAAAGACGCAATGTGGCACCCCCAATACGCTGTGTTTTAACCGGATCAATGTCTTTAAACGCAAATCCATGCGCAATAATACGTGCAGACAAAGGAAGCGTACGCGCCAAAACAGGCACGATCTTATTCATTAAATTAGGCAATAAATATAACGTAACAACGGTGACATCCGGGTGATTTTCCATATGTTCAATACTTCGCGTAAAAAACTGTGCGCGATCCTTATACTTCCAAAACCGTAAACGACAGGCGGCGATTAAAATAGGATTCATATCATATCCAATCACCCGTTTCACCTGCTTTTCCTTTAACGCCATGAGTAATATATTTCCCAAACCACAACCTAAATCAATTACTGTATCTTCTTCCTTCACTTCTGCCATGTCGAGCATCGCTCTTACAATCGAAGGGCCCGTTCCTACATAAGGAGCACCCGTAAAGATACCCATACCTAGCCCAAGAAAATAAAAAAGAACGGCTACTAAAATAATAATCTGCACCACAAGTACCACCATTAACATATTACTCAAATATGGTTTTCGCTGACTCCCAAAGCTCCACCTCATCATGATTCGCAAGGGACAACCACCACTCCACTCCCCATACACTAATTTCACGCATACCCGTTTGGCGTGCGAATATCAGCTGTTGCGCCAAATCATCGGGCGTAAAGGCCTGTGCGGCAGCCTTCAAGCCATCTCGTGATGTCAAATTAAATTCATGTACGCCCCACGGTTCTGCCTGCAATTCAGAAATAACCGAGTGTTTACCACCAAGAGCAACAAGCCAACTCTGTACACGATACAAAAATGGAATATGTGGGAAAATAAATTTTCCAAGCATTGGCGTAGAAACGGTGCGATACAAACTAAATCCAATAATATCTGCGAATGGCGCCTTGTTAAATCCAAGCCCCTGCTCCCCACTAACCGTTGTTTGAATAGGAATATGCGGAGTACCCATACGCACCATTTGTTTTTGAGCGAGAATCAGATCTGGATCTATATCCACACATTCACCAAAGGGAAAATAAGATTCATTTTCAATTTGCCACCGTTCAAGCGCTGGATGATTTCCAAAGGTATTCACAATATGATCCGTAAACGCTAAAAATTCTCTATCATATTCCTGACCTTCAAGACCCTTTGCCCAAGAAGGAATAAAACATTCTGGCCAGCGTGGAACCTTTTGCCCAATTGCCAAAATAACCGCAACATCATTCTGCTGCGCAATATCAAGTAATGACTGCAATTCCTGATCACTCCACAAGTCATTGATTGGCTCATACCGGCTCCAATACACCGGCAAGCGCACAAATCGAAAAGGAATTTCTTGCACGATCTGCGTAAATGCCGGTACCGCTTGCAGGTCTAAACTCTCTGCGTAAATCGTTGAATACGTAAACCCATACACGGGCTTGGCCGGAACATGTAGCACCATAAGCGTAGCGGTTATTAAAACTACCACTGCCACTACAAATACCACTGCTCGCCTCAGGTGACTCATAGTTCGTCACGCTTCTCACGAATGTAATCGGTCCACCCTTCAAAGAATCGAATTGCAACCTTTACAGGCGCCTCCAGAATAAAGTCAAAGAAATAAATGAATACATTGATCTTTGAAAAAGACGAAGACAACCAACGACCAGCATTAAGAATCGGAATGGTAATTAAGTCGAATAAGGCACCCCCTAGCCCGCGACGCTGAGGCGAAAGCACAATATCTTTTACCGCACTACGAATACGAATACCAAAGAATGCCACCAAACAAAGCACCAAGATAAAAATGGCAATAGAAATCCAAGAAAACTTAAAGAGCATTAAGATACTTGTAATGAAGCCGAATACAAATAGGTATGTAATCGCATACATCATATTGAAAAGCACCGACCATGCGCTACGACGACGCTTTTTCATACGAACATTGAGCAATTCATGTGAAGCGCCGATCATCAAAGCGCGTACGGCTGACACATAATCCCCCGTATTTTTACGTTCATTAACCGAAACGGTAAGAGCAATCATTCCAAGCAAGAATGGAGGGAAAATGATATTAACAAATACCGGCAGCCAATGCGCCTCTTCTAGAATCAATAATTCATAAGGCACTTCAACAATCAAAGCCAAGAATGATTTGGTAATGAAAATGAAGAGAATCGAACGCATCACTGTGCGACGCGAAGCACCACGGAATTCTTTAGTGCGTCGCTTAAGAGCCTTTTTGATCTCATTATCCATGGCCGAAGGATCTTCGATAGCGTCCACCATTTTTTCGGGATCTTCTTTAAATGCTTCGTACAAAACATGAAAGATACCCGCCTGACGACGAAGCAAATGTGACAAACGATCAACGATCGAATGACGAATATAGCCATCTACCGTTTCTACGATCTTTGAGAGATCATTAATAATATGTTTGTGTAAGTCCTTTGACGCCTCCCCTGGCCATTCAGGATAATACAAAGTGAAAACACGGAAACGAAGCGTAGAATCGTCAGACTTAAGCAAAGTACGATGTACCGCAATATAAATGAATAGGTCCTTTTGCTCTTCCGTTAACTGCAAACGATCGTCCCATTCAATACGTTCACGCATTTCTTCGTACATGTAACTTGCAAGCGCTTCATTGTGTACAGGAGGCGTAATCGCATATTCAATCTCTGTCGCAAGCACTTCCATCACCCATCCAAATAAGTGCTGCGATTCCCCCTCTTCATACTTTTCGAGACTTCGAATAACACCTTAGTATTTTTCAAAAATAGGAATGAGCTGACCAATAATGCGTGAGGGGACTTCTTTATTCGGCAAATAACGCGCCCAAATCAATTCGCGAATGAGGTTTTCTGTAATTTCCGCAATCGTAATATCACTCCCCGCATAGCGGCGGATAATGCGCAAAATAGCATTACGTCGTAGTAAATGTTCTTCTTGGTAATCAATAGCCGACCGCGCCTTCTCGTAAAGCGTGGCCGCGCTACGAGCCGGAAGGCTGACTTCAATCTTTTCTTCCCCAGCGTCAGCCGCAATGCCCTGCTTTTGTTTGAGTGCCGCACCAAGTTGTAACAATCGTTCAGACATACATTAGAAAAATGATCGTTCCGTTGATGTACGAATAATAGCCATTGCTTCTTCGGCGGTGTCCACAATGGTCACGATATCTAAATCATCCTTATTAATAGCGTCCGCTTTTGCATACACAATGTCTTTTAGCCACACAAAAAGGCCTGTCCAATATTCTTTTCCAACAAGAATAACCGGAATCCGTTCTGACTTATTTGTTTGAATAAGTGTGAGCATTTCGAATAATTCGTCGAGCGTCCCATACCCTCCAGGAAAATAGACGAATGTCTGGGCAGAAGCCATTAAAATAACTTTGCGCGTAAAGAAATAATAAAATCCGCGTGCTTTTTTCACAAAAGGATTCACGCGCTGCTCCATGGGTAATTGAATGTTAATTCCTACCGATTCACCTCCCGCTTCATACGCTCCACGGTTAGCCGCCTCCATAATTCCTGGGCCCCCACCCGTTACCACCGTGTATCCCTCTGTTGCTAATAATCCTCCCAACTTCATTGCCTCTTGATACCAGTGATTGTCGGCAGGCGTACGCGCAGACCCCAGTACCGTCACTTCTTTTTTGAGCGTAGATAAAAACTGAAAACCCTCTACGAATTCCGCCATGATACGGAAAATACGCCAAGTCACTTCTGACATCTGAGGTTTAGCTCCTGTTTCCTTACAATATTCACGTTCCTCAGGTGTAAGCGGAATGCGGCAAATGGTATCTTTATCTTTGTCGTTAAATAGCTGCATAGTCCTCATTAGTGTATCACAAATTAAAGAATCCTTCGGCGACACGTATATTCGAAGGGATACCGTCCGCATTCATACTTTCTCGCGTAATTAAAATACGCGAATACGTCTGTGGATTTTCTGGAGCGTGCGCAAGATTTTCTACATACACAAGCCCATACCAGCCATCAGCGCGCGGGAAAAAAGAACCCAAAGAGAAGTAATCCGCGATACCGGGCTGTATCATCCAGGCTTCGTAGCGTTCAGAAGTTGCGTCGATTGGAGGAAGCGATGCAGCGACAGTCGCCTTAAGTTCAGAAAAAGTAATTTCAATATTCGCAATTCCGCTCACTTGATACCCTGAAACCCCACGAATCGTTGCCTCATGCACAATACTGGGTTTTTCGAGAATCTGTAGCGCGGTGGGTGGTGCCTTCGTATCTTCAATAGCTACAATCTTTGAATCATCTTCCTTATCACCCTTTCCAAACAACATGCGCGCACCGAAAATGATTAGCAAAATCGTCCCAATCAGTAAAAGACCCGCCATCACAAGGCGCATATCTATCCCCCCTTTCTTCTGACGGCCAATATAACTCATAAGTCATCTAGATCACGTAAAAATTGAATCACGTGAGGCGTTGGTTTTTGAGGCTTCTTTTCGCCCATATCGTCGAGCACAATCATTGGCTCTTCCTCATACGAAGATTGGAATGACCGCCGCGGCACCGATTTTTGTAGTGCATCCCCAAACGTACGAGTACGATCGTCATAACATTCCTTTGGTAGCTCTTCAATAAACAAGGAAGGTGCACGATATTCCACATGTTCATACCCTACGGATTCAGGATACGTAATCGTGAGCGTTTTCTTGGCGCGCGTAATGGCGACGTAAAAAAGTCTACGCTCTTCTTCGAGTGCAATCGCGTCGCCATACGTACGCTTGTGCGGAAATGACCCTTCGCAAGCATGGAGAATGAAAACGGTATCCCATTCAAGCCCCTTCGCCTGATGGATCGTGGAAAGGATCACTTTTCCATTACCCGTTTCTTTTGTAACCGCAGCGTCGTCCGTTAGCGAAACAATAGATAGGAATTCAATAAGATCCTTTGACTGTTCCGAGAAGTATGCGAATTCTTCCAAATCATCTAGGCGTTCGCGAGCATCTTCATACGTGGCTGCTACATATTCTTGATACACCTTTTCGCCAATAAGGCGGCGGATGAACGAGGACGGACGTGACGTATTGTCATTTAGCTTAGAGAGCAATTGTAAACAAGTCTGCCATCCGCCGCTTGCGCGGCCAGGCGCCGAAATATCCGAAATAAGAATTTCGGCAACGGTGTCATAGGTCATGCACTGATGTGCGATTTTTTGCGCGGTAGCTAATCCGATACCTGGGAAAATCTTAAGTACCCGAATCCACGCCATTTCGTCTTGAATATTCGTAAAAATACGAGCGAATGCAATGATATCTTTAATATGAGCACGTTCAAAAAATCGCATTCCTCCTCGATACTCGTACGGAATATTGCGCTTCATCAGTTCAAATTCGAGCGACTGCGAGTGATGCGCCGCTCTAAACAAAACTGCTAACTCATGCGCATGTACTCCGCGTGCAATCGCCTGCGCCACCAAATCGGCCACATACACCGCCTCCATGGCTGGATTTGGTAAACCAATGATCACCGGCTTTTTACCGCTCGGCTGCAATGCTGTTAGTGATTTATCAAACTGATCCGAGTTATTTTCAATCGACGCATTGGCAAGCGCAAGAATTTCAGGAGTTGAACGGTAATTATGGGTAAGCTTAAATACTTTCGTTTCTTCATTACGATCCGGGAAATCCAAAATATTACGAATGTCCGCTGCACGGAAAGAATAAATACTCTGTGCGTCGTCCCCCACTACCACCAAGTTTCCGTGCTGGGTACTGAGAAGTGAAATAAGCTGTGACTGAATGGTATTCGTGTCCTGAAACTCATCCACCAGAATATAGCGAAATTGCTGCGAAAGATTCACGCGTAATTCGTGGTGCGCACGCAATAAATCACGCAGCGTAATAAGCAAATCGTCAAAGTCCATCACGTGCTGCTGACGCTTACGCGCCGCATAGCGCCGATCAATTTCAATAATATCATTCATGAACGCACGCATGCCCGGCTGGGTTTCATGAAGAAGTTGGTCAATCGGAATATCACTATTGCGCGCATAGGAAATCCAGCTATTGAGCACTCCTGGTTTTGGAAATTGTTTTACATCACCCTTGCCACGAACTTCCTTAATACAAAGTCCAAGCAAATCTTCCGCATCGTCCGAAGATAAAATCGAAAAATGCGAAGGAATTCCATATGCGGCGCCATGTTTACGAAGTATTCGATTCGCAACCGAGTGAAATGTTCCTGAAAAGACTTCATGTGCACGACTACCCGCAAGCTCATGAATACGCGTTGTCATTTCGCGCGCCGCCTTATTCGTAAATGTTACAAGCAAAATCGATGCCGGATCCACCCCATGATCTAAAAGCCAAGAAACACGGTAGGACACCGTGCGCGTTTTACCTGTTCCTGCCCCCGCCAGCACCAAGCATGCCCCGTCGCCCCCCGTTACTACGGCCAACTGTTCACTATTTAAAGACCCAACATAATCAACTGGTTTCTCCATACCATTGTAGTTTAACACGATTCGACCGAGCCAAAAAGGGCCTAAATCGCCAATGGTAATGGATGAACCGTCTGCTTATTTCCACTCACGATATCGCGAATACGGTAAGCACCGTGCGTTGGCGCTTCCACAAATCCATTCCAGGCCAAGCGCGCAAGCGCACCGGACTTTTGCCAATCAAAAAGCCACTCATGCGCATAGCGCGGATCACCCTGATCAATCCCCGCCCCAATATGAAACAACCACTCACGATTAAAATCCTCCTGTGACCCAACAGGTGGTGCCATAATGATTGGAATCCCTAATCCTGCATAAAATGAAAGCTCAGATGGCTTGGTCCATAAGACATCGATATCGCGCATGAGTTTTGAAAATGCATCAAAATATTCCGTACGGGTTTTGCTAAATACCATGTTTACTCCGCCCAGTGCCCCCGTAGTAGGAACCTTAAGTCGTTTTGCGAGCGCTTCAAACTCCTCCTTCACACTCACGTGCGTTCCAATAATTAAATGAAGCATGATTTTCTTTTGACGAATCACTGGTGCGAGACTTTGCAATAAGGTAAGTCCAATTTGTTTTTGCGCACCTGCTCCACCAATGGCAAATCCCACATTGAGCACCGTACGCTTCTTATCTTCCACAGCATCACAATACCCTTGCCCTAAATACGCATTCACCGCCGTTCCAGTATGCGCCATGAAATATCCATTTACATCTAGATTACATAGGCGACGCATGAGGTCACGCAGCAGTACCGGCGACTCTTCACCCCCAATCGCTTCAGGCGGAAGTGGGAATCCGGTCAAGTGAATATTTTTTTCGGGCACGCCGTAAAGCGCGAGACGTTCCGCTACACGAGTCGTTGGTGCAAAATACTGAATACGCGTGCGCTTTGGGGAAAGTGGCGCCCATGCGCGACTAATGTCGCTATCCGTACAAAGCGTATAGATATCTCCCGGGTACCCATATTCTTCTGCGGCAAATGCAGGCGCCATAAAAGAAGTAACCAAAGGACGAGGGTCTTTTGCTAAACGCTCCATAAGGTCGCGCATAAATGCGCGACGGCGAATCAATATGTAAAACTGTCGTACCTGTAAACTAGGGTGTGACAAATCGCGCCGCGGATAAAAAGCAGGAATGCGCTGCATTTCGTCCATGATTTTAAAAGCTCCCGCACCAATAATAGGCACATGACGAAAACGTGAAATACGCTCATACCACACGCGACTTTGTTGCCAAATCGCTTTATCGCTTTTTGGAATACCTGGGTAATCATTTGCGACAATCACTTCCTTTTCACCAAGTATGGTACGCAAAACACGCGCTGGGCGTTCGTGCCCATAGCCCATATTCACCGCAATAATATGCGCGTGTGCATTTTGTCCTCCTGACATACTCCTCCGAGATGGCTAAAGTATAGCATAAAAAATTAAAGGCGATGGGAACCTATCCCCTACCTTGCTCTTGCCAAAAATCCTGCATTGGGGTACAGTAAGCCCGTTATATCAATTATATGGCACAAATCTGCGAAATTACAGGAAAATCACCTTTGGTTGGCCACAATGTGAGCCACTCAAACGTAAAAACAAAGCGTCGTCAGATGCCCAATCTTCATATGAAGCGTATGCTTAATCCAGCTACTGGACGTATGGTTACACTCCGCGTTTCAACACGTGGTCTACGTACCCTTGCAAAGTGGTTGCGCGAAGGAAAGAAGGTAGACGTTACGAAGCTTGCCTAAATGAAAATGAACCCGAGAGGGTTCATTTTTTATTCCCCGTGCACCACGCGCGAGGCTAAGGCAATCATTTCTGTTGCGCGGGTAACCGACACCTGAACCCTAGCTGACAATTCCTCTGGATCCATACCATCAAGCTTCTTGCATAAAAGAAGATTCTGCTCTGCAAGCGCTTTAATTTCTTGAGGAGAAAAATCATCTACCACAGTCACTGGGTACAAAGACGTCTGATCGATAAGCGATGCTAATGTAGACTCTTTTGGATAATCCCATCCAATTAAGTGCATACCTTTGCACGCACCAAATGTACGTGCCGACTCAGTAAACTGCGCATTGGTCATAATATAACACTCATCAAAATGTTCCACATGTCCCAAAGTCGCGCCGTCCACTAAATCTAAAAAGCGCGACCAGGTAGCCATAATGTCTTTTAAATCCACAACATCTTCTTTTGTATTGCGGAACTTCGCTTCAATAAACATGCGTCGACCATCTTTTTCGGCAACTACATCAACCTCATGCTCAACGCACGCGCCACGCATCATACCCGGTGGCACATGCGCCCGATATCCGTGCGCATTCAAAATCTCCGCAATAAAAAATTCAAAATTAAATCCAGCTGGACCTAAGTGCAATAATGCATCGCGTAAGTTATATCGACATGCATAACATGTACTATATTTTTGCAAAGAAGCTTTTACCAGATTATGCAAAGCAAATGTAGACATACCGTCCACTATTTTGGGTGCGATATCTTCTACCACTTTCTGCGCTAATTCCAATGAAGCGCCTGTACGCTGCACATTGGCACGCACATGTTCTGGATCATACATGACAATCTCCCCATTGCCCTTAATAAGATTCATATATCCCTATTGTAGCACGCGGCGCAAAAGAGCTTCTCCACGATCTACATATTCCTGATTTTCAAGAACCGTGTATTCCAAAATATAATCTGCAATAAGCGTTTCTGCTCCCGACTTATCACCCACTTCAAGCAATATGTTAGCCTGCGCTTCGATATAACGATAATGATAACTCAAGCGAGTACCCTCATCTTCAACTTGCAGCCATAGTTCTTTTTGAACAACACCTTCTATGCCCGCTTTTGTACCTAACTGCTCTTCCAAAAATCCAACGATTTCTTGTTGATACTCTTCAAGATCCTTGTCCGACAAATCGTCCTTAGAAAGATACGGTCGCACGCGGTCGAGCAATGCTTGAATTTGCGGGTCTGGATTTTCAAAATCAAAGTGCAAATCACTCACGGGGAAATACGGCTTCATGTGTAAACGAATTGATTCAGGACGTTCGTCAATATTCGCCTCCAAATACCCTTGAACAAGCGCTTTCATGGTGCCAAAATCCATGTCCGTATCCACCATATTAAACAAAAGGAATAAAAGCGTTGGAGCATTCTGTTCTCGCAAGCGCGCAGATTGACCCGTTAACAAATCTTTCATGAACACGGCCTGGTTATGACTACGCTGAGGGTCTCCAATTTGATAACTTTGACGGTGTCGCAACCACTGCAAAGACTGTGTAGTTGGCAATTCAAAAATACGCATGATCCCGTACACCTGCGAAAATCCAACGGTTACTCGATAGTCCGACTTAATACCGATAATTTTTTCAATTTGTCCGACGCCATAGTCCAGTCCCCCAAATCCGCAAGCATTTGAGACATAATAATCCGTTGAGAGATATGGCTTACCCGGTGGCGCTGGTGGAAGTGGTGCATAGGTTCCGCGCGGCACAGAGGTAATGTCTACCGACCAATCATTAAGATTGAGTGAGAACATATGGATCGCGTCACAATGAGGACTGTCCCAACCCTTGCGAGCATCAAGCCCCAATACAAGCACATTCACAACTCCCTTTTCAGACGGCGGAAGAGTACTGCCGTCAAATAGCTCCGCACGACGCATTTCAACTTCTTGCAATACGGCATCAATTGGCTTTTTATCTTTCAAAAGTGATGAATATGCCTGCCCCACCTGCATTAAAACAAAAGCCCCCACTGCCACTATGATGACAGTGAAGACGATTGTTTTGCGTGATGGAATTTTGAAGGACTTCATGCCTCCACCTTACAAAAAATGTACGAAGCTGACAAGGGTCAAAACAATGGGTTGTATCTATATTTTGAGCACCGGGGCTACCGGCTTCAATTCCATCTCTCCGCGATAATCAATTTTAGATGAAGTCACCTTTCCACGCACCGTTTCGGCAACCACATAGAAGGATCCGTCTTTAGCAAAGAAACTGTAGCGTCCTTGAGCGTCCGTACGTTGCGTTTCCACAAGTTTGTTATAGGTGGATTCAAAGAGGCGCACAATAGCTCCTGCCATTGGTTTACCGTTCGCATCCACCACTTTACCGATATGTGTACGCGCATGCACTTTTGTAAGCTTAAAGGACACAAATAACACAACTCCTTGAAGGATCAATAAGCCCACAGTTGTTTTATTTGGATTCATGAATACCGCATACAAAGCGATAAGTACGCCCGAAAAAGCAATCGTGTACTGCAATGTGCGCAGAACCGCCACGCGACGAAGTGAAACGATACGTCCAGCAATTTGGTCTGGGTCAATTGGGAAATGAATCTGTACGAATGGCATTTCAACTGTCACATCAATAAATCCACTATTGTACACATTCTCCAGGTCGCCATCGATATCACTCAATATTTGCTCACTTGGGAAGAGGAACCCTGGCTTCACTACCACTGGGCGATATTGACCCGGAGGAAGCGTAACCGTGTAACGCCCCATTGGATCAGTGACGATTGAGCGCGCAATACGATTATCCTTATCGTAAAAACGAATCGTTGCGAATGGAACAGGCGCTTTCGTAATCGCATTATAGACAGTCCCATAGGAACGACGCTTGCGACGACCAAAAAGCAGGAATGGCGAAGTAAATAGATATTGCAAGTAGCTCAGGAGACTAAATGAAGACCCGAGCACCGTAGCCCCTGTTACCACAGCCACCGCAGCAACAGGAACCGCTACAGTCGCCACAGCTTGTGCTGTTTCATTGGCACGCACATCTTCCACGGCCGCAATCACGATATCCTGAACATCGTCAGGAAGTAGTAGATCCACCAAGAAAGGGATCTGATCTTCAACTACTGATTCTCCCAATGTAAGGACTGGATTTACAATATTATTAGTAATCGTAAGTTTTTTCTCTACAAGTGCGCCGTTGCCATCGTGCAATTCAACAGTGTATGCACCATTAGGTGCATACCATGCAAAAAGACCATCCGTTCCAAGACGCACTGGGTTTGGCTGTCCAGTGGCTGACGAATCCCATTCTGTAGTCCCCTTTAACAAAACAACTTCTTCCGACCCGTCTTTATTTTCAAGCCCCTCTACGTATCCCTGTGGCTGCGGAGTAATACGCAATGATAGGCTATATGGAGGTTCCATGCCTTGGCTTTGAAATTTCACATGTGTTGTATCAGACCCTACGGGTACATAGGCAAATCGCACACCTGTCTCTGAAACCTCAAGTGGCTCAGAACGTCCGTCATTTGTGGCATACATAAAATCCCCCTCACCTGTAATTAACTCTACCAATAAACTACTCCCAATAATTACATCCATTCTTTTTCGAGGATCCAGCTCGATTGTTCCATTCGCTACCGTTACACGCGGCTTCACCTGCTCCGCATACAATTCCAAACCAGATTGATCAAAAATGGCGATCTCTACATCGTCTTCCACTACATCACCACTAGATCCTGGTGGAGTAAAAATAATGCCCGCAGAAATATCTTCACCCCCATCTGTAACTGTACCATTATCCGTAGTACCTCCCTCACAATTCCCCCATATGAGACAATCCCAAATCGGGGCAGGCGGCTCTATCCCTGGCTCAGGTGGGGAAACAATTATAGAGAACGGGCCTGCCTTATCGCCCGATAAAATGTTTCCCTTTTCATCCAAACCCTCAAGAAGAATAGTGAACGTATTCATCGGCATTTCAGGAATCTTAGTCTCAAATAATCCAACATTCTGTATACCAAGTGCAAGAATATTCTTCACACCGTCCGCAAACACAATGTAGAGATTAGTATATGGAACGGTGCCCACCGTATCCCACATCACCTTTAGTACGCCTCCTACACT
>CAYPYH010000015.1:11755-14912 GCA_964415145.1 uncultured Gammaproteobacteria bacterium | reverse complement strand
GTATCATTGAAAGAACAGAAAAATAAAAAGGCGATTGGGCGCCGTGTGCGCCTAATCGCTGTTCTTGGGACTTTCAAGGTCTTAGTCTTCCATCACTTCTTCGTCTTTGTCACCTGACGGCGGGAAGTATTGAATTTTCCAATCTCGTTTTTGGTCCGGGTACATGCAGAAGATCACTTGGTTCCAGCCGCTTTCGTTAAAGTCGGCATGGAATGTTACGGTAATTCCGAATTCCGTAATATCGTATGCGTGCACGAACAGTCGCTCGGGGACTTCCGTGAACAAGGGATTCATGACCGCAAGAGTGGCCGCGAGCGCCGTGATGCCGTCTTCCTCTAGGGCCGCGACAAATCTTTTGGAAAGCGTAGAGAGGAGTGCCTTGTCGTCGTGCTTACGTACGGCGCACAAGAACTTCTTCACAACACCTTTCATATGGGATTCGTCACCGGAGGTGATAGTTACCAGGGACGGTTCTTGTGGCGTGAGCACGGGGTCGTGCTCGAAGACGCTATTGGCCCATAGGAGTGTTAACCACCATGGATCGTCAGCATCTCCTTGGTCATCATTGTCAGTTGCATAGCGTGCCATGCTGTGCCCCTTAGAATGAGTAGGCGTTTAGGCGCCAGTCGTGGTCGGTGTTGGGTGCGAGCAAGAAGACGGGTCCGAAGAGCACGTCGTCATGCATGCCATCGAATCCAAGTACCGTGGGCACCCATATTCCCGTACTAAGGAACACGGCATGATTAGGGTGCGTGGTGACCGTAGAAGCGAGGGCACCAGATGTGCGGCTCAGCATCCCTTCAATGATCCCTGCGGGATGGATGTGGGTATACGGATGAAAAACGTCCTCGAACTTTGTGGCATTGCCTGCATGAGCAAGGCGTACCACACGTGTTGCAAGGGTTTCCATCATGCGCGTATCGTGCGCAGTGAGTTCCGTAACAGACTCACCGGTCCAGAGCATGGCTCGATTGTTGCTATCACCCTGCGCCATGTCGCGAACCCAGGTGGCAACCAATCCTTCAATGTGCTTGCGTCCAATGATACGGCAGGCTTTCTCCATGAGACACCTCCGTAATGTCACTGTACCATAAAAAAAGAAAGCGACACGGTGTCGCTTTGTGGAACTTACGTAGGAGCTGCCTCAAGACAGGAAATGCTCCAGTCACCGTCTTTGTCCTGCTCCATGAAGAAATTGATATTGGCCCTGATTCGGCCCGCGAAGGTGAGCTCTATGCGCCGGAAGAGTCCAAGATTGGTTAGGCCGTATTCTTGCGCTTCAAAGAATAGGTGAGCTTTGGCCAGAAAGGACAGGTCCTTGAGGAAGTACACCGTGGGTTTGAGGTGCTGCCTTGAAAGGAGGTCTTGAAAGTCTTCCGAAAGGGTCTCGAGGAAAGCTTCTTGGTCCTGCTCGCGAAGGCGGCGTAGAAACCGACGAATGAGCATTTCGATTTTCAGATCATCGTCTGGGGTGATCTCTATGGTAGCGGATTCGGTCTCAGTTGGTTCTTGATTGGCTTCCATGAAGTTGAGGGCATTCATGGTGTGGCCCCAAAGGGAGCCATGGGGAGGACGCGTGTCTGTGAGCTCGTCTACCTCGAGTAGGGTTGAGCGCGTCATTTTAGGACACCTCCGTATTTTTACTCTATCACACCCGTGAATCTCGACAAATACCCGTATTTTGATATGATACGCCTAAATATATGATCCCACAGGAACGAATTCGAAATTTCTGCATTATCGCCCATATCGACCACGGTAAGTCTACGCTTGCCGATCGTTTGATTGAAATGACTCAAACGCTTGAAAAGCGCGAAATGCAAGCGCAAATGTTGGATTCTATGGACATTGAGCGCGAGCGCGGTATTACGATTAAGCTTACCCCGGTGCGCATGAAGCATACGTCCGGAGGCAATGAATACACGCTTAACCTTATCGACACTCCGGGTCACGTGGACTTTACCTATGAAGTGTCACGTTCTCTTGCGGCAGTAGAAGGGGCGATTTTGCTCGTGGACTCAACGCAAGGTGTACAGGCTCAAACCATTGGTAACTTGTACCTCGCCATGGAACAGAACTTGGAAATCATTCCAGTGCTTAATAAAATCGATCTTCCAAATGCGGACGTTCCGCGCCGTAAAGAAGAATTGATGAAACTCATTGGGTGCAAGCCTGAAGATATTTTGGCCGTGTCTGGAAAAACAGGCGAAGGAGTTCCGGCGCTTTTGGAAGAGATTGTGAAGCGCATTCCGCCACCAAGTGGAAATGTGGACGCCGTTTCGCCTCGTGCTTTGATTTTCGATTCTTTTTACGATGACTATCGTGGAGTGGTGGCTTATGTACGCGTGATTGATGGAATCTTCCACCGTAAAGACCGTTTGCGTACATTGGCTACAAAGGCACAGACGGAACTTCTAGAAACTGGGGCGCTAGCGCCAAAGTTTGTTGCATTTGAAGAATTAGAAAGCGGACAGATTGGATACATGGTGACGAGTATGAAGGATATTGCAGGATGTCGCGTGGGTGACACGATTACATTGCAAAAATCACAAGACGTTGTGGGATTGGAAGGGTATAAGGAGGTAAAATCCATGGTATATGCCGGGATTTTCCCAATGCAAGCTGACGATTACCCACGTCTGCGCGACGCGATGGAGCGTTTGAAATTAAACGACGCGTCTTTAGGATATGACCCAGAACATTCGCCAGCGCTTGGGTACGGATTCCGTTGTGGACTTCTAGGAATGCTTCACTTGGAGATTTTGAAAGAACGTATTGAACGCGAATATAATATTGCGCTCATGGTGACTGTGCCGTCTGTGGCGTATCAGGTATACCGCATGGGTTCTACCGAAGCGCAGGTAGTGAAAAGCCCACATGAATTGCCAGATCCGTCGGTGATCGACCATATTGAAGAACCATGGGCAAAAGTAGATTTACTTTTGCCAGACACCTATATTGGTGACGTGATGGGATTCGCGCAAGAACGCCGCGGGGTTTATATGAATACGCAGTACTTATCGGAAGGGCGTGTGATGATTACGTATCAACTTCCATTATCTGCAATCATTGTGGACTTCTATGACCAATTGAAGTCGCTTACAAGCGGATACGGGTCGATGAACTATGAAGTATTCGAATATCGCCCGGCCGACGT
>CAYPYH010000015.1:0-11655 GCA_964415145.1 uncultured Gammaproteobacteria bacterium | reverse complement strand
CAAGCGGATACGGGTCGATGAACTATGAAGTATTCGAATATCGCCCGGCCGACGTAGTGCGTATGGATATTCTGGTGGCCGACGAAATCGTGGAGGCCTTCGCAACATTCGTATACCGCGACGAAGCGGAACGTGTGGGGCGTAAGATCGTTGCGTCTTTAAAGACGACGATTCCTCAACAGCAATTCGTGATTAAGCTTCAGGCAGCGATTGGAGGAAAGATTGTGGCGTCAGAACGTATTTCTGCCATGAGAAAAGACGTAACAGCAGGATTATATGGTGGTGACGTGTCACGTAAAAAGAAATTGCTCGAAAAGCAAAAGAAAGGAAAGAAGCGCATGATGGAAATGGGTGTTGGAAAGGTAAGTATTCCAAGCGAGGCCTACATGAGCGTATTGAAGCGCTAAGATTCGCGAAAGGTGTCAGAAATGACACCTTTTGTTATACTGAAAGGGTTATGAAGTGGAAAACTCGAATTGAAAAGATGTTTTGGATTGGAATTAGCGTATTGGTTGTTTTCTCCATGCTCGTTGCACCCTTTTTGTACTAGAAAATGGCCAAATTTGACTGGCAAATTGCGGGGGAAACAACGGGCGATTTGCTCGGATCACTTCTTGAGATACGCCAAATACCACACGAGGACCGTGCGGCTTTTTTAGATCCTTCGTGGGAGTTGCATAGTTTTAGTCATACGCTTTTCGCGAATATGAATAAAGCGGTGGCGAGGCTATATACCGCGCTCGAAAAAGGTGAAAAGATCGTTATTCACGGAGATTACGACGCCGACGGCGTCTGTGGATCGTCTCTTTTGTATTTAGCTTTGAAAGATATTGCTGCTAAATTGAACTTTGACATGCATTTAGAGGTATTTTTGCCTGACCGCGAAAAAGACGGGTACGGGTTGGCGCTTCACAATATGGATCAATTTGGGAAAGACGGCATTACCTTACTTGTGACTGTTGATTGTGGTATTTCGAATATTAAAGAATTGGAACGTGCTCACGCGCTAGGAATTGACTCAATTATCTGTGATCATCACCAACTTGCTCCAAGTTTGCCTGAACATGCCATTATTTTGCATCCATTGGCACCAGGAGAGGTGTATCCAAACAAATTTTTGTGCGGCACGGGCGTTGCTTTCAAGTTCGCTTCTGCATTGTTAGATGAGGCACGTGTGCGTGGGGCAGATTTTCCTATCGGATACGAAAAATGGTTCCTAGATTTAGTGGCCATTGCGACGGTAACGGACGTCATGCCTCTTTTGGGTGAAAATCGCACGCTTGAGAAATATGGATTGATGGTATTAGGTCGTTCGCGTCATCCGGGGCTGAAGGCGCTTGTTGAGCAAACCGGAGGAGCGGTATTAAATACCGAAACGATTGGATTTAGAATTGGGCCGCGTATTAATGCAGCAGGACGCATTGCAAATGCACGCGCAGCCTTTGACGCAATTACTTCGTCACATGCACAAGATGCGGTTGAGCGTGTGAAAAACCTTGAGACACTCAACCGCCAGCGTCAAGTTATTTCCGACGCTTCTTACAAAGAGGCAGTCAAAATGGTCAATGAACGGGGCGAAAAGCGTCATGCCATTGTGGTGCATGCGGATTACTGGAACCCGGGCGTTGTTGGACTCATTGCCGGAAAACTCGTGACCGAATTCGGTGTTCCTACATTTGCTTTTGCAAAAGTGGGGGATCACTATGTGGGGTCCGGGCGCTCAACAGGGGGCTTACATTTGGTTGAAGCAATGAAATCATGTGGTGACATTTTTATAAAATTTGGTGGTCACCCCGAGGCATGTGGGCTCACGCTCGCTAATCTTGACCGCCTGCAAGAATTCGCCGATAGAGTAGATATTTTCGCCGCAGGCCACTTTGCGGGAAAGATTTTAAAACCCGAATTGCGCATCGATGTACCGTGGCCCGTTGAGCGCATTGACTGGTCTACGCTTGCAACAATCGAGCAATTGCAACCTTATGGCCAAAAGAATCCTAAACCGGTATTCGTCGCACGTAATGCGCGTGTGCGCGAAGCGAAGGCGGTAGGTTCCGAAGGAAAGCACCTAAAAATAACCTTAGGGAGCCCCGTGCCACGCCATGTGAGCTGTATCGGATTCAACCTAGGCGAATACGCAGAACAAATTAAGCCAAATATGTTGATTGATTTCGTGTATCAGCTGGACCGTTCAAGTTGGAACGATAATGACCAAATTCAAGTACAAATTTTAGACATTACGATATGAAGTATTTATTTCAAGCCGATGGTGGGTCGCGTGGAAATCCAGGACCTGCTGCGAGTGGCGCTGTTTTATTTAAAAAGCATGGGCTCGATTGGCGTGAAGTCGATACGGCTACAAAGTATTTGGGAAAGCAGACGAATAATGTGGCAGAATATACGGCGATCATTATTGGACTTGAAATGGCGCAAAAGCACGGTGTAACTGAGTTGCGCGTGGAACTCGATTCAGAATTGGCGGTACGTCAGCTCACGGGCGTGTATAAAATCAAGCAGCCGCATTTGCGCGAGCTTGCGGAAGAAGTTTGGGCGCTCGTGGAAGAGTTTGACGAAGTAGATTTTCACCATATTCGCCGTGAAAAAAATGTACGCGCAGATGAGCTTGTGAATCAAGTACTCGATGCGCAAAGATGAAGGTGCTATACTACGGACATGGGTCTATTTAAGCGCAAAAAAGAAACAGTTTCGGGACTTATTGGTTTAGATATTGGAGCCGGAGGAGTTAAGATTGTTGAATTGGTTCGTAAAGATAAAAAGCTCACGCTTTCAACATATGGATCTGCCCGACCAAAGGCAATGAAAGACGGGCAAACGGTTCATGACTTTTTTAAGAATACAAAAGAGGCGGCAAGTATGCTGCAATCTCTTTTGAAGGCAGCGGGTGTGCAGCAAAAGCGAGTCAATATTGCGATTCCAAGTCATGTGGTGTTTCACGCTATGATTACGCTACCTGTTCCCACGAAGCCAAATGAAGATTTGCGTCCACAAGTTGAGGCGCGTGTAAAACCACTGCTCCCACTTCCGATTGAAGAAATGGTGATTGACTCTGTTGTTGTAGATAAACATCTTTTACCAAAAGCGGCATTGTCTCTCAAGAAAAAAGAAAAAGACGGGGAAGAGGATTCGGCGATTGCTCAATTTGCAGCACTTCAAACAGGCGAGGGAATGGCGCAGGCCGGTGCAAAGCCCGCCTTTATTCGCGTACTTGTATCTGGTTCGCCAAAAGCGTTGGTCGACCAATACGTTGATATTGCAAAGCGCGCTAATTTGGAATTGGTCGCGCTTGAAACCGAATCATTTGCGCTTATTCGTTCGCTTGTTGGGAATGATAAGGCAAAAATTATGATTGTAGACATTGGGGAAGATCGTACTAACTTAACGATTGTGCAACAGGGTTTGCCATTTTTGCACCGTAGCATTCAGGTTGGTGGAGGTTCTATGACCAAGGAATTTATGCGCCGATTGAATGTGGATCAAGCCACTGCGGAACAGATTAAACGAGATTTAGCACAAGACCCAGAGGGTGAACCACCAGAAGCGATTACGGCTATTTTAGATCCGATTCTACACGAAATTCGTTACTCGCTTCAATTATTTGCGGAGCAAGATTTTCATAGTCAAACAACGGTAGATAAAATTATTTTAGCGGGTGGATCGGCTCATATTCCGTATCTTGACCCTATTTTAACAAATGCACTCAAAGTGAATGTGTATATAGGAAATCCTTGGGCTCGTGTGATGACTCCGCCTCAAATGCGCCAAGTATTGGACTCAAATGGTCCAGAATTTGCCGTAGCTATTGGGTTAGCGATGAAAGAATAATATGAAAAACATTCAGTTGATCATGTGCGATTCGTATTTGGCTGGCATTTATGGGCGTAAATTTGAAGAAGCGGATTATAAAGTACATGTACTTGAATCGCCCGACGAAGCATTGCGCAAGGCGGGGCGCACGAAACCGCAGGCGGTGCTCTATGATATTCACTGCACCGCCGACCCCGAAGCTACGATTCGTGCCTTTCGTGCCAGTCCAATCTTCGCAAAGACAAAAATTGTGCTCATAGGTAATATCTCTGACTGGGAACGTGTGCAGAAGCTTGCAACCTTGGCCGATGGATATCTCATCTTTGGACAATTTGTACCCCGTGAAGCCGTTGAAAAAATCAATCATTTACTTTCAATATGAATCGACCACTTAAAACGACGGAACTTTTGGGGATTGGGCTCTTCATCGGGGTGCTTGCTTTGATCGCCTTTTTATCAGTTCGTACCGCGCGCGCGTCTTTGCGTGATGCTGTGCGATTGTCTGATGTGCGTGATGTTCAGTTAGGACTTGAACTGTATTTTAATGATACGAGTGAATATCCAGCCATTACCGAAACATTGCCACTAGGGACGGTGAGTACTTCTTGTTTGTCGCGTTCAGGGTTTAGAGCAAACTGTGTCCCTTCGCAGGAAACGGTGTACACACGTATTATTAGTGCCACGCCACCGCAGGGATTGCATAAGACTGTTTCGTGTGGAAATGCAAAGAATGCCTATTGTTTTAAGTCTTCTTCGCAGTCATATGGAATTGAATTTGAATTAGAGCGTAATAATGCGGCACTTGGAGTTGTGAAGGGGGTGAATTGTGCGATGCCTTCAGGAATTAAACAGGGCAATTGCCCAGCGCTATGATCTGGTTTTTCATATTCTTTTTTGCCATTCTCGGACTTTTTGTTGGATCATGGATCGGAACGGTTGCTTTTCGTTTAGCGGAAGATTTACCATTGCGTGGAAAGGCTACCTGTCGTGTGTGTCTTGAGCCTGTCGCGACGGCAGATTTAATTCCGGTACTGAGCTACGTGCGTTTGCATGGACGTTGTCGTTCTTGTTCGAGCGTGATTGGTTGGCATTACCCCATGATTGAACTGGTGGTTGGTGTCGTTTTTGCCGTGCTTGCGGCGCGCACACTATTTGCGCCAGATCTTTGGTTTACGATCGCTCCCGAATTCGTGGGGGGATTATTGGCGCGCGATTTAATTGCGACTGCTTTCTTGGTATTGCTATTTGCGTATGATGCAAAGAAATTTGTAGTACCTGATCGTATTTCTATTCCAGCCATTATTCTTGTGATTCTTATGAATATTGTTCTAGGGATTGAGCCGCTTGAGTGGATATTAGGAGGTCTTATTGGGGCATTGTTCTTTGGTATTCAATATCTTGTTTCGGCTGGGGCGCTTGTGGGCGCGGGGGATATTCGTGCTGGTGCACTTGTGGGTGTGATATTGGGCTTCCCTGGTGGAATAGAGGCGATTGTGGGAGCGTATGTTCTTGCTTGTCTGGTTGCCATTCCGCTCTTTTTAACAAAGAAAGTTGGATTTTTGGATAAAGCGCCCTTTGTTTCCTTTTTAGCCGTATCTACCATAATTTTGCTTTGTATTGGCCCTGTTTTGCATACTAGTTTCTTGACGCTCTTCGGGTAGATTGGGTTGACAGCAGGGCAGAAATGAGGTAGATTCACCATCTCCCTTTTTTACCTTTGTTCCCAGTGGCGGATTAAAGGCAAAAAAGGGAGGTGTCCCATGCGCGAAAGTCGGGTAGAAAGAACGCACAATGGCATCGTGTATACGCGGAAGGTTCCGCGTACAGGAGACCATGACATTCGCCTGGTCCGGTGCAAGTACAAGACGGCGACATTTCCTGCAGGAAAGACCAAGGGTGGCGCGCGGCGGAAGCCGCACAATATCTGGTCTTTCAACTATGTGGTTGCAAATGCAGTCTTGACTGCCATCGTGCGTGATGGCATTGGCCCACAGGATCTTTCGGAGCTGCGACGCATCGTCAACGAGAAGCTCAAGGAGCGTTTCGGCGGCGTGGTCACATGCGCCAAGCTCGAATGGTTCGACAAGACCTTCGCGTACAATGCGAAGCTTGTGGTGAAGCCGATCAGCGAAGAGGGTCGCCAAATCCACAGTGGGCTCGTTTGGAACATCCTGTTCTGGGACGTGGACACTGCGGTCAAGCAATTCGAGGAGCACGCGCTTCCGACACTTGCTCCAATGGTTCTCGTGCATGCCACGCCACGCCTCGACATTCCGTGGAAGTTCGGGCAGGCACTGCGTACGCATGGGTTCCGGCTCATCAGCACACTCCCTGGTCGCAATCGTGTACGTGCACAAGCGGGCGAAGGGAGTCGGTTCGAGATCGACGACACGCTCACCGTGAAGGGGGTCTTGTACGCGGGTGCGGAATACGAACGTGTGGTCACGGTTACGCTTTCCAGGTGTGACTAGTCTCTCCTTCGACAAGACCCGCAAAAGACGCTCGACGGGCCCTTATGGCCCGTTCTTTTTATTGCCAAAATACAGTGGACTTGGGGCTAGACTTTTGTTAAAATAGCTTCATGAATAAACAGGAAGCCAAGGCGCGTATCGAGGCTTTAAAACAAGCGATCGACAAGTATCGGTATGAATATCACGTACTCGATAAAACTTCGATTTCCGAAAGTGCACTCGATAGTTTGAAGCATGAATTGTTTTTGCTTGAACAACAATATCCTGATTTTATTACGTCAGATTCGCCTACGCAGCGCATTGGTGGAATGCCCTTAGAGCAGTTTTCAAAATGGACGCATACAGAACCGATGCTTTCCATGGAAGATGTATTTAGTGAACACGAGTGGCTTGAGTGGCTCGCGCGCATTGAAAAGTTTGCAAGTGAAAAGATCAATGATTTTGTGATCATGCCTAAGATTGATGGTTTGGCGGTTTCGCTCACGTATCGCGACGGAGTGCTAGTAAATGCGGCAACGCGTGGTGACGGCCGTGTGGGTGAAGATGTTACGCAAAATGTAAAAACGATCGAATCTATTCCGCTTTCGCTACCAGCGCCATTTGAAAAGGGCGAGGTGGTGGTGCGTGGAGAGATTTATATTTCTAAAAAAGATTTTGAAGCGCTCAATGAGGCACAAGTAAACAAGGGTGAAGAACGTTTTGCGAATCCACGTAATTTAGCGGCGGGAAGCATTCGTCAGCTTGATCCCGCAATCGCGGCTTCCCGCCGCCTTGCCTTTTTTGCCTGGGGACTACTTGGAACAAATTTTAAAACACAATTTGAAGCATTGCTTGCTTTGCAAAAAGCGGGTTTCGTTGTTCCGCCAAATGAAAAGACGGATACGGAAGGCGTAAAACGAGTGTATAAGCAACTCGAATCAAAGCGTGAAAAAACAGGATACTGGGTGGACGGTACGGTTATTCGTGTAAACAATATTGAATTATTCAATCGCCTTGGAGTGGTTGGAAAAACGCCGCGCGGTATTGTGGCATGGAAATTCCCGGCAGAAGAAAAGACGACCATTGTGCGTTTGGTGGAGTGGTCGGTGGGGCGCACGGGCAAGCTTACGCCTGTTGCAACGGTTGACCCTACCTTCATTGCTGGTACTACTGTTACGCATGCGACGCTTCATAATCCTGACGAAATAAAGCGCTTAGATGTTCGCATTGGTGATACCGTTATTTTGATCAAAGCGGGAGACATCATTCCAAAAATAGTCTCAGTACTTACGGAATTGCGTAATGGGGACGAAGTTTCTATTGAAATTCCAAAAGCATGCCCTGTGTGCGCGAGCCCTGTTACTACCGCAAATGATTCTGTAGATTTATTCTGCGCAAATCCAGAATGTTTTTCTATTGAATCTGAACGTATTGTGCATGCGGTTACTATTTTCGCAATCGACGATATGGGGCCAAAGGCGGTGGAAAAGTTTATTCAGGCAGGATTACTTGCGAGTCCGGCGGATTTATTCCGCTTGCAAAAAGACGAAATTGCACAACTCGAAGGCTATGCGGAAAAATCCGCCGCCAAGCTAGTCGAAGAAATCGCACGTCGTAAAAACATTACCTTCGCACGTTATTTGCAGGTCTTAAGTATTCCGCATGTAGGTGAAGAAACGGCCGATGTACTTGCTTCACACATTCCCACTTTGCAAAAATTGCTTGAAATGACTCAGGATCAGCTAGAACATATTGAAGGCATCGGGCCGATTGTGGCAAAAACCCTATTGCAGTCCTTACATTCAAAGCGCATTGAGCAGTTAATCGCAGAGCTCGAAGCGGTCGGCGTAGTGATTATTTACGAAAAAAAGGAAGGGAATCCAAATATCGCAGGCAAGACCTTTGTGCTCACCGGAACATTGGCCACTCTTTCACGCGACGAAGCAAAGGAACGTATTCGTAAGGCAGGGGGGAATGTTTCTTCCTCAGTAAGCAAGAAAACGGACTATGTGGTCGCAGGTGAAGAGGCGGGTTCAAAACTAACCAATGCGCAGGACCTTGGGGTCGCTATCATTGACGAAAAGGCTCTTCTTACATTACTCTCATCGTAAATTATGAAAAAAGTACTATTGCTCGGAGGTGTCGGATACGAAAAGGACGATTTAGAAATACTAGGAAATAAATACGGACTCACGTTTGATTTTGTGGGACTGCAACAGATTACCTGTAACATGACGACCGAAGGAATGAAATGGTCTTTGCGCCAGCGTGATTCTTTAGATTATGACGCGGTGTTTGTGCGTGGAGTGCAGTCGCTCAAGGCACATCGTGACAACTTGGTCCAAATGGGACTTGTAGCTGATTTCTGCGCATATATGCAATCACAGGGTGTGGCTATTGTAGACCCAGGCATTATGCATTCAGATAGCTTGAATAAGGTTGAGATGACCAAGCTTCTTATGGAGAATGGACTTCCAATTGTTCCTTCGCGTTTCATTCTTTCAACAAATGGGATTAAGCGAAAAGATTTGCCGTGTATTGTAAAGGCGACCATTGGTTCATGTGGCGTGGGCGTACAAAAGCTTTCTACGCTTAAAGAAGTGCGCGCTTGGCGCAAGGAAGCAACATTTCCTGCAATCGTACAAAGTTGGATCCCAAATAATTCGGATATGCGTGTGCTTGTGGTGGGTGGTAAAGTTGCCACAATCGTAGAACGTAAGCGTGTCTCGGGGGATCTTAATAACTTGTCTCAGGGTGCAAGCGGTACGGAAGTTGAATTGCCAGAAGAATTAAAAACATTAGCTATCCGTGCGGCCGAGGTATTTGGATATGATATTGCAGGAGTAGATCTTTTGCATGATTCAGAAAATGACGCATGGTATATGCTTGAAATTAATCGCGCGCCTGATTGGGAATACACACCAAAAATAGCTACGGGAGACGTCATGGGTCAGATCATGGAAGTGATTGTCAAGCGCATCGAATCGCGCTAAGCTGGAGACGTATGGAAACACCAGATATTGCACATTTGGCGCATTTAGCGCGTATTACGCTTACCAAGGAAGACGAAGAAAATATTGCCAAGAGTTTTCCGGCAATTTTGGATTATATTTCAAAATTAGTGGAAGTGGACACGTCTCACGTAGATGCAAAGCCTTATTTAACCGATGTGGTTAATCAGTGGCGCGAAGATATTGTTGTTCATGACGCAAGTGAACATGGGCGCGCGCAAAAGGCATTCCCACAACAGTCTAATGGCGCACTCGAAGTGCCAGCGGTTTTTGAATAATATGATGATTGTTTTTAGCGTACTCACGGCCATTTTGATCTTAGGCATTGTTATTTACGGTATTGTTGACGGTTTGAAAAAATAAGTATGGAATTTAACACAGTAAAATCAATTCGCGACGGTATTGCTTCGGGGGCCGTGACTGCACTCCAGGTTACTGAGCATTTTTTGGCGCGGATTGAAGCGGTTGATCAAAAAGTACATGCATTTTTAGAGGTGTACGCTAGCGAGGCGCGCGCACAGGCGAGCGCAATCGACGCCAAGCGCACCAATGGTGAGGCGCTAGGTGTGCTCGCGGGCGTTCCAGTGGCGATCAAGGACAATATGGTATACGCCGATCACCACGCGTCTTCGGCTTCAAAGATTTTGGAAGATTATGTAGGCGCGTATACTTGTACCGCGGTACAGCGTTTAATTGATGCTGATGCAATTATTATTGGGCGTACAAACATGGACGAATTCGCCATGGGTTCAAGTACCGAAAATTCGGCATTCGCAAAAACGGCCAATCCGTGGAATTTGGAACGTATTCCAGGTGGTTCTTCTGGAGGTGCCGCGGCAGCAGTGGCAGCTGGAATGGTACCAGTGGCATTAGGGTCAGACACGGGTGGGTCTATTCGCCAGCCTTCGGCTATGTGTGGCGTAACAGGAATTAAGCCAACCTATGGACGTGTGTCTCGCTATGGACTTATGGCCGATGTTTCTAGTCTAGATCAGATTGGACCAATCACCACAACGGTGGAAGATGCTGCAATCGTGCTTCAAGTGATTGAAGGAAAAGATATTCATGACGCAACAACGGTTGAATTGGAGGCAACCACAGCGCCCGTGCTTACAAGGGAACGTTTGGACGGTGTGCGTATTGGGATGCCAAAACAGTATTTTGTAGACGGAATGGATGAATCGGTAAAAGCGTCGATTAAAGAGGGAATTGAAAAGTTGCAAATGCTCGGAGCAACGGTAGTTGAACTTGATTTGCCACTTGCTCCATATGCGCTCGCCGCTTATTACATTTTGCAGCCAGCCGAAGTAAGTTCGAATCTCGCGCGCTTTGACGGTATGCGTTATGGAACGCGCGTGGCAGGTAAAGATTTAATTGATTCATACAAAAATACACGCGGTGCTTTGTTTGGAACAGAAACGAAACGTCGTATTCTGTTAGGTACCTATATTTTGTCGGCCGGGTACAAGGACGCGTATTATAAAAAAGCACTTGCGGTGCGTAATGCGCTTGATCACGAAATGAAGGAAGCATTCAAACAGGTTGATATTATTATTTCCCCAACGTCACCTTCAACAGCATGGAAGTTAAATGAAAAGTTTGAAGACCCCGTAGCGATGTACTTGTCAGACATTTTCACAGTGACCGCTAATATTGTGGGAATCCCAAGCATTTCGGTGCCATGTGGATTTAGCGATGGGCTCCCTATTGGAATGCAGTTCATGGCGGGGTATTTGAAGGACCACAAAGCGCTCGAAGTGGCACATGCCTTCCAGCAGGCAACCGATTGGCACACAAAAACACCTACGCTCTAATACATATGATCCCGTACTTCGAATGGTCTGAAGTGCACATAGGGCCTCTCACATTGTACGTGTGGGGCTTTTTTGTGGCCCTAGGGATTCTGGTGGGGCTTCAGATTGCACATTGGTATGCGAAGCGTCAGAACTTGCAAGAACAGGTAGTGGTGGACGCTGTGATATGGGGAATTATTGGGGGATTGCTTGGGGCTCGCCTTGGATACGCTTTGTTTTATAATCCAGCATTGTTTATTGCGCATCCGTTTCAACTGATTGCACTGTGGGACGGAGGGATGTCGATGGCGGGCGCATTACTTGGAGCAATATTTGCTATTGTTCTTTATTTGCGCAAAAAACAAGTACCAGTTCTTTCTTATTTGGACGCACTGACATTTGGCTTGCCACTAGGCTATGGATGCGGGCGCATTGGGTGTTTTTTGATTCATGACCATCCAGGAACCGCTACGAACTTTTTGCTTGGCGTAAAGTATCCGGACGGAATTGTAAGGCATGATCACGGATTGTATTTATCTTTATTCGGATTTGTGACCGCAGGGATTTTTTTCCTTGCAT
>CAYPYH010000014.1:0-15029 GCA_964415145.1 uncultured Gammaproteobacteria bacterium | reverse complement strand
AAGCTGCTGAAACGGAAGCTGCTGAAACGGAAGCTGCTGAAACGGAAGCTGCTGAAACGGAAGCTGCTGATAAAGGTGGTAGCGTTGAAGCGTCACCGGAAGGAGGAGCTGTTTCGCACGAAGTGACTATGGGGTCCATGCAAGAGGCACTTAAGGCAGGGCTTGTGCGTAAGGGTGATGGAATTTCACAGGCGATTGCACGTCAGGTAGACACAATGTCAGAAGATAAATTCCATGCGCTTCTGGATAAGTATGGAATAAAATTTGATGGAGAGCGCACATTTGATGCTACCGATGCTGCGCGTGATCATGTTCGTTCTGGTGCATATGAGAAGGTGGTAGCGAAACTCCTCCAGCAGATTGTTAAGGAGAATGATGCATATGTAACCGAGCATGGTGCAGGATTTGAAGGATTTAGCGGAAAATCAATCGGTGAAGTGTCTGCTGTGTTAACGGGAGATGCGCAGAGCGGATATCATATTGAGTATTTCGATAAGGAAGGTAAAGCGTTACAATTTGATGAATCTAAATATAATCTTGAAGGAAAGATGGGCCCTGGTCGTGGCGGAAGCGCTGTTTCGGCAGAGGCAAGAGTTGCTGCGGGCGAGCTTCGGGAATATTTTGATGGTCAGGCTGCGTCTACTGGTCCAGAATTCTCTGACGCGAGCGAGGTTGCTAAGGGTGCTGAGTACATGTGGAATGGAAAGCCGGTCATCTTTGGTGAGCATGGTGAAGTTTTGGTCGATGGTAAAGTGGTTCCTGCTACAGAGCTAGGAATAAAAGAGCTTACAGATAAGCATTCACGACTAGAAGCACTTGTGGTGCAGGTGGAGGCTGCGCGTGCCAAGGGAGATATTGATGCTATGCGCAAGATGATTGCGGAACTAAAAAAAATGGATGAGGAAATAGCTACTCCTTGGAGCTATGACGCTCAAGTAAATATTTCAAATGAAGCTATCGCGGGATTAGAAAAAGATCTCCACACGATACTGGGAACAGAAAGCGATTTTGGCGGACGCCACTGGAATTGGAATGTAACGGAAGAGGGTGTGCTTGTGTATGGAATGGAGGGTCGTGGCGTGTCGAAAGTGGCGGATGTATTAGATACATCTGGTGCGTCGGTTCGTGGGGGTATGGAAAGTATCAATGCGCTTGTGGCGAATGATTTGAACGAAATGGACCAGCGTATTGAGTTGTTGCGTGTAATGCGCGACGCGGGTGAATCGGTTGATTCTCCGGCATATAAATTAGCGAGTGAACAGCTAGAAAGACTCCATGATCGAATCGAATCGCAAGGATACAATGTAGTGGTGCCTGAGGGTGTTATAAGAGAAATAGGCGTAACATTCACTGAGAATGCGGTCGAAGCGCCCCTTGCGGGAGGTTCTGCTGAAATCCCCATTGAGCGTGCGAATGGAAAAGAAGTTACATTGACGTTGGAGCGCGGACCTGATGGTCATGTGACTGGTATTGAAATGGGAGATTGGAAAAATATGCGTGGCGCTGACTTGAAGAGCGCGGAAGAGTTTGCGAAAAAGGCTGGTATCGATATGTCTGAAGATCCGGCTTTGCGTCGCGCTAATCTTGCGGATATTCGTAAGTACTATGCATATTCAGAGGTTCTTGGGGCGCTAGATGAAAGAGGCCGAGCAGATACGGCCGAGTACCAGGATGTAAAGGCGCTTGCGGGATCATTGCTCGCAAAGCTGCGTAAAGCCGCTGGTAAATAAGGGTCCTTCGTACGCTTGACGATTTTCGATCATTCTGCTAAAGTACCGCTATCCTAGAAAAAGGTGACAATATGTCAGATATAAAAATAGAAAAAGGAAAAGGAGAGAGTTTTGAAACGTTTTTCCGACGTTTTAAGAGCCGTGAACGCGACAGCGGTAAACCGTTAACGGTTAAAGCTATTCGTTTTTTCGCGCGCAAGCCAAATAAGAATCGTGTGCAAGACAGCGCTTTGCGTCGTATTAAGAAGCACGAAAAGATCGCTTACTTGGTACAGTCAGGAAAGCTTCTTCCAGAAGAAATTCGCAATTACCGCGGATAAACAAAAAAGGGCCATTGGCCCTTTTTTGTTATGTATTTTTCTTGAGGACTTTTATTGTAAGTGCTTTTGTACAAATTCGCGAATCTTGGTACCGTCCGCTACCTGTGCCAATTCTTTCATGACCGTTCCCATAGCTTTTCCAATATCACCCTTGCTATTGATACCGTGCGTTTCCAAGAGTTCTTTTACGCGCTTTTCGAGTTCTTCGTCAGAGAGTCCCTCGGGAAGATAGCGTTCCAAGATGGCAATTTCTGCTTTTGACTTTTCAACCAAGTCTTCGCGAGCGCCGGCGGCAAAATCCACGGCAGCGTCTTTAAGTTTTTTAACGTCACGTTTAATTGCGGCCGTTACATCGGCATCCTCGAGGTCTTGTCTTGTTTCGATAATGAGATTCTTAAGGTTCGACATGAGCATGCGTAGCACTTCTAGTGTTTCGCTATCGCGGTTTTTCATGGCCTGCTTAAGGTCTTCTCCGATTTGCTTATAAAGATTCATATTTCTCTTACATGCTAGCATGCGAGTGCTTATTTCGTCCACAGGTTTTTGCACATGTTTTGAAGGTGTTCTGTGATATACTTAAGCCAAACATTTTTGCATGCGTAAATCTCGATTCCTCATTGTCGCGATTCTATGCGGCGTATTCGCTGTACCGTTTCTTTTATTCGCGCAAGACTTAAATGAGATAGGCGCCGCCACGGGTTTGTCGAATGATTTACCGGCCATTATTGGTCGTGTAATCCAAATCTTCCTTAGTTTGCTAGGGGTGATTTTGTTGGTACTCATGATTTACTCGGGGTACTTGTGGATGACTGCTGGGGGAGATGACGAAAAGGTGAATAAGGCGAAACGCATCATGACGCAGGCAATTGTTGGGTTCGTAATCATTATTGCGTCTTTCGCTATCACTACGTTTATCTTGAATCTTTTAGGGGTTGGAACATTCGGGCGTAATAAGCCAGAAGATAATGGTCCAGGAATTCCTCCGCACTCTAATTCGCTCGGAAACGGTGGAATCATTGATCACTATCCAAGTCGTGACGAAATCGGTGTCCCTCGTAATGCGCGCATTATTGTGACTTTTAAGGGTATTGTCAGCCCACAAGAATTTATCGTTGGATATGACGACGGCGGAACGCCAAGTAATCCAAGTGACGATACGGTTGGGGGTCAATCTACATTTACAAAAACACCACTGCGTGATCAGATTGTTCAAATATCTCGAATAGACGCGGCGGATGACGAGGTATTTTTTACGAGCGATCAGGTAGACGTTGGATTTTCAATTATTGATACAGCGACCATTGAAACCAGTACCTATGTTTTCTTGGTTCCGCTTCTTGATGGCGAAGAGGACTATACAGTTGTATTGAGTGATAATATTCGTGGCGAGGTGAATGGGGTGAATGCCTCTTTGGTTGATAATGGAGGATATGAGTGGACTTTTAGAACTTCAGATAAGCTAGACTTAACGCCGCCAAAAGTACAAAGTGTACAGCCGGTGAAAATCGGTCCATTACCAGAAAGAGGAGGACCATATGGACGCAATATCGCGATTCAAATGACTTTTGATGAACCAATGGATCCAACCGCTGTTTCGGGTATGTATACCGCATTAGAAGGTGACGGACAGGATTTTAATAATATTATTGTAAGCGATAGTTCTACGGCCGTTGCGATTGGTGGTGTATTCGCTTTGAGTAATGGATATCGTACAGTTACCTATTTGACCTTTGATGAATGTGGAGTGAACTCTTGCGGACAATAAATTTTCTGTCTTCCAAGCACAAAGCCTATCGATACACTCATTAAGTCTCCAAATCCAATTTCGGAAGCGTCTTCAATAGCCTCATATCCAGCTTACGGGGCCACGGATGTGGTTGGAAACGCATTGGATGGTAATGGAGATGGTCGTGTATTGTTGAGCGAAGATGATGCGCTAGACGATTACTCTTGGGGATTTGCCACGAATGACGAAATTGTAAGATCTGGTCCAGGTATTGTGTCTTTAGAGCCTACGGTTGCTGATAGAAATAATGTGGCGCTCGATGAGCCTTTGAGAATCGTATTCAACGACATCCTGCTCGCTTCTTCTTTATTATCGCAAAGCGTGTATCTGAAATCTGTATCTGACCACGATTTGTGGTTTACAAAAAAACTGGAAGACATTGGTACGGGAACCACGATGACGAATAATGTAAAGATTCCGCATGGAGTATTTGCGGCGTCCGTTGGTAGTGTTCATGAAGATTATATTTTAATGGGCGTGGAATTGATTCAAAATCAATATCAGAATTGTCTTTCTCCTGCAGCTGGACCAAATCAAACATATTCAGCGACTGGTGGCGATGGTAGTGCCGTGTGTACGTATACAAAAGTTGGTTTTGAAAAGACTCCTGTTGCCGCAAACTGTTGCATACCTACGGTTACAGAACCATATTGCTGCGACGGCGGAGAACCACAGGCTACCGCTTGTACAACCAGAACACCATGAAAAACAAAAAATTGATCTTCGGTTTATTCACTTGTCTTTCGCTTTTCGCGATTGGAACTTTTGTTTTGCCGGACATTGGTCTTGCGCAGGCACAAGATAGTTTGGAAGCCGTTGGAGAAACAACGGGCCTTGGAACAACGGACATACGTATTGTTGTTGCGCGTATTATTCGTGCAGGACTGGGGATCCTGGGTATTTTAGCTGTTTGTATCATTGTATATGCTGGATATTTGTGGATGACCGCTGGAGGTAATGCTGAACGTGTTGATAGGGCAAAGCGTTTACTGATTAATGGGCTCATTGGGCTTATTATCATTTTCGCTTCCGTGGCCATCGTCCAGTTTGTTATTAGTGCAGTACTGCGTTCTACTGGAGCTGGAGGTGACGGAGGAGGGGACGGAGGATGTCCAACATGTCTTGGTGGGGACGCGACCATTGGGTTTGTAGTTGAAAATTTTGTACCGCAAACACCTGACGATGCACCGTTGCCTATTCGCAATGTGGTGGCGCGCGCTTTTTTCTCGCGTTCGGTTGATGCGGCAACTTTAGAAAATCAGATTCAGGTTTTTAATGCGGACACCGCTACAGAGATTCCGTTCACATATGAGCTTTCTGGGCGTACGGTCAAAATTGTTCCAGAAGAAGCGTGTCCAGCGCCAAATGAAGACCGTTTCTGTTACCCGATCAATACAAAAATCAAGGTTCAGATCTTGGAAGGAGTAGAAAGTACGAGCGGAGCGGAACTTCAGTGTCAGTCCGGTACATATCCTTGTGAATTTTATTTTACAACAGGTGAATTGGTTGATATTGCACCACCTACAATTGATATTACAGACCCATATAGCGGAAAGCGATTTTTAAAAGCGGATCCACTTCCAGTTCAAGTGCATGTAACGGATGACGCAATGATTTCTGGGGTAGATTTCTTTGCGGAGGACGAGCTATTTTCAACAGAAAGCCCAGATGGCATGGTGACCGATGCGCTCTTGGGTACTTTTTGGGATGCTTCGCTCTTTGCGGACAATGCGAATTACGGCTTGACTTCAATGGCATACGATATTGCTGACAATAGCGCAGAGGACTCGGTGTCGGTGCATATTAACCCCGCACATTGTGGAAATGGTGTTCAAGACGAAGATGAAACAGGGCTCAATTGCGGTGGTAGCTGTGGGGCCTGTGTAAATAACTACTGTGACACTGATTTGGATTGCGCGGCAGGACATTGTGTTGATAATAAGTGTACAGCGGTTCCTGAAATTACTTCCGTGTCTCCAGGCGATGGAAAGGTTGGAAGTTGGATTCTTATTTCGGGTACGTCATTTGGATTTACGCAAGGACAGGTGTTCTTTTCGGGTGCCCAAGGGACTCTCCTTGCAGCTACAGTTGTAGAATGTAGCGATGGTTGGTGGGACGATTCGGTATTGGTAGAAGTGCCAGAGGGAACGGTTGATGGACCTATCATTTTACGTACATCAAATGGGTCGGAAGATTCAACGGCCTATGTTGAGGGAGGGTATGGCCCAACAATTACCGACTTTGTTGTAAGCGAAACGGTTCGTCCAGGGCTATGTCGTATAGCGCCTCGTACCGCTCAGCCACGAAAAGAGGTTGGTGTAATTGGTCGTGACTTTGGAGATGATCAAGGTTCTGGTTATGTATTTTTTGATAAAGAAGAGGGTTCATTCGCGGCAGTAAGACCGCCTACATATAATGCTTGGACTAATGGACAGGTGACTATTCCTGTACCAGCACTTGGGGAGGATGATTATACGGTGTCTTTGGTGCAAGATGGAGTCGAGTCGAATCCTGTTCCATTCTACTTACGTTTTGCAACAGATTCAGATGTAGCGACCGAGCCACGCATTGATAAGATTGAGCCAGACAATGGTGCAATTGGCGCATATATCACTTTGAGCGGCGTAAATTTTGGTGATCAACTAGGGCAGGTATGGTTTGAAAATAAGAGTGACTCATCCGCACGAGCTCTTGGAACAATTGATTTCCCGTCGGCATGTTCTATAGAAGATATTTGGCGAACAGATCAGGTGATTGTAAAGGTCCCTTCGAAATATTCAAACAATACGGATGTACTGCCGGGGGAATTCTCTGTCGCTATTCAAAGGCAAGACGCAGTGAAGTCATCTCCAGTAGATTTTGAAATTACCACAGGAGAACCTGGCCCTGGTATTTGTGCGATCAAGCCGTCACAAGGTTTAGAAGGTGATCCGGCAGTGGTATATGGTGAACGTCTAGGTGCGCCAGGGTCTATCCTTTTCCCAAATAGCGTGCTTGCCACCATTGAATCTTGGACATCGACCTCAATTGATATTGAAGTTCCAGACAGCGTAAGCGGGAAAGTATTTTTGCGAAGTGCTGATCAGGTACAAAGTGAGCAGGGAGTAAACTTTTCATATGGCGCAGGGGCGACACCTGTTGTGGAAGCGCCGCAAGTGAGTGGGTATGGTTGGCGTTTTTCTACAGGTGTTATTCCAGAAGTACCAGGAGTGATTACCGCGTGTAATGACACGGTTCGAAGCGCTATTCCAAATGAGCAGTTTAATGATGACGTATGTCGTAATGCGCGTATTTATGTTGCCTTTACAACCGACATGAGTACGAGTTCGCTTGTATTTGGAAATGGATTTAATGTTTATAAATGTAACTCGGCGACCGCGTGTGGAGCGAATCAACGAACAGTGGCTAATGGCGATTTTGTTTTGGATTTTGATCCGGAAAGCGTAGGTGTGGGTGCGCCTGCGGTTGGTGCAACACGAGCCTTTCGACTTACTCCTAAAGAGGATTTAGGTCGTCAAGGACAATACCTACTTACACCAAACACACGGTATCGTGTTGAGATTATGGGTGGAGCGACGGGCGTGAAGAGTTCTGGTGGAGAACCAATGCCAGAAACGGTAGGGTGGGAATTTTCTGTGGGAGGCGAAGACGATATTTGTTCGGTGGAAGACGTTCTTGTTCAGCCATCTGCCGGTTTCATTAAAGTTGAAGGTGGTACGAAGGGATTTGTGGCTGGAGGATTTGGACGTTCGTGCATTTGGCTTACGGGAGCGTATAGTTGGGGATGGTCATCGGACGCCTCTGTTGCAACATTGAGTGCTTGTACGAATCCGCCAGAGGATGATCCTCTTTCGTGTAAAGTTGCCACCGCAACTGGAGACGGTGTTACGAATATTAGCGCTTTTGAACCGATGAGTGGGCGTAGTGACAGTGCGGAGCTAACGGTCGCATTCGAGGAGCCGTACGTAAAGGACACATGGCCACGTTGTGATGGTGCTTGTATGAATGCGCTTGTAGGAGGACGCTTTAATGTTCCTGTTAAATTAGACACAGGTGACCACGGGCTATTGAGATCAAATCAATTAGGGTCAACAATGGTGGGTCTTGCTGCGTGTGATAATGAATTGTGTACGAATACCGCGCCATTAAACGTAACGGTGCAGTGTAAGGCATCATCGGTTGTTAGAGTGCCGGATACCTCTTTTGGCGAGCCTGGGTGTACAGAATTTAGCATCGTGGGTGCGAATCTTCAGCCAAATACGTTTTATGAGGCATATGTTTCTAGTGACTTATGGTCTACGTCGGAAAAGCCTCTTACTCGGTTGAATGATTCTCTTGGGTACTCATGGATATTCTCAACCTCTGAGGAGAATCAGGTTTGTGCGGTTGATAGTATTTTAGTAACTCCAGGAGAGGCTATTGCGACCGAGGTGGGCGGACGTCAAACTTTCACAGCTGAGCCATCTAGTGAGCCAGACCATTGTTCTGTAGCGGGGCAACGATTGGACCCAGCGGGGTATAGTTGGAACTGGATCGCTCCTGCTGCGGGCAACATGATTGCACAATGGGTAAAACCGGGAGGTGAATTCTTCCATACTACACCTGGTGATGGAGTCTTTGGATGTACTAGTAACTGTCTTTCAATAGGTTCAATTGCGCGCGCTGCCGTGTGTGGAAATGGAGCACTGGAATCTCCTTGGGAAGAGTGTGAGGATGGTAATTCTGATAATGGGGATGGATGCTCTTCAACTTGCTTGCGTGAACCTAGCGACCCTGGGCAATGTTGGGATGGCGCATTAGACAGAATTGATTTTGAAACAGATGGAAATCCGTTGACATTTGGGTATATCGGTGAAGAGTGTGACGATGGTGATATTTCCACATGTACCGCTGGAGATGTTACAAAGATAGGATTGGCATGTGCCGGACCAGACGACTGTAGTAGTAAGAATGAAAGCGGAGTGTCAAATAATGATGGCGTATGTACGTCGGCTCCAGTGTCTGGCGACGGGTGTTCGGTTGGTTGTCAGAACGAAGGGTCTATTTATGTAGGTGCCGTGTGTGGAAACGGTGATATAGCCTATTCTTTCGAAAGAGGGGGTGAAGATTGTGATGACGGAAATCGTTCAAGCGGAGACGGTTGTTCTTCGGCTTGTGTGCGTGAAGGTTCTATTTCCCCAATTGAACAACCAGCTGTGTGTGGAGACGGTATTATTCAGACACCTTATGAGACATGTGATGATGATAATCTAACAAATGGTGACGGGTGTTCTGACCATTGTGTGCGTGAAGGGGCGAGAGCGGATGCGTATCGTGCTAGCTGTGGAGATGGACAGCGAGATTATGATTCAGATACTGAAGCGGGAGAAGATTGTGATGGCGGGGAAGGATGTTCTGTAGCTTGTCTTTTTGAAGGATCTTCGCTCGCATACAATGAGCCGTCTATTTGTGGAGATGGTTTCACTGGTAAGGGTGAGGTTGGAGCATGTGAAACATCCATAGCGCGTAATCCAAATATTAGCTCTTCTCAGATTGCGGAGATTCTTGATACTGCACCAGAGGAAATTGTGGAGGGAGCTGTGTCTGTTGAGACGGAAGTTTCAGTAAAAATAGATGATTATCCAGACGAACAAGGGGACGCTAAGTATGCATTGCAATGTGGGGCGGTAACGGATGACGACTGTCGGGACCCTGTGGCTCAGGGTGTTGGAATTGGCGGATGTTGTGCCTTGCGTCCAAATGTAACATCTCATTTCCCACAAGGTCCTAGCGTTTGTCGTAATGTTCTTCCACATTTCATTGTGGATAGAGAAATCAATGTTGAGAGCGCAAAGAGTAGTACGTATATTACGTATCAGGGTGCGGAAAGCTGTGCGAGTCTTCCCGCGGGTCATACTACGGTAGCGCGTGTAGAAGATCGTCAATTGCGACCTCTTCTTTCCTTTGGTCGTCGCGTATTCCGCATGATTGTTCCGGTTATTAGTGCGCAGGTGGTCGGAGACTGTATTGTTCCAATTCAGACTGTGGTTCAACAGGCGGAGGGTAATAGTTACCGTGTAGATTTGGTGACAGGCGTTCTTCTTGCGCCAGAAACGGAGTACTCATTCTCTATTCTTAGTGACCATACGCTCAATGACGGTAATGTGGATGGGTTGAGATCTAGATTGAATGTTCGAATGAAGGATGATTACGCGCCAGAGGGAGCTACAGGTACTTTTACGACAGGAAAGGATATTTGTGAGATTGATTATGTGGACGTGACCGATCCGGATGGAAATCCTGAAGGATTCTTTGCGGTAGCGGGAGATGCAGGTAAGCGTGATTTTAAGGCAACGGCGTATTCATTGAATCAGGGGGTTCCAAGCGCCTTGCAGCCAATTGCGGGTGTTTACACCTGGGCGTGGACCGATTGGCAGAGTGACAATGAAGAAGTGGTGACTGTTGATCCTAATTTTTCAACATCAACCGTTATTTCAACGGCGACCATTATTCCGCAAACAGAAAATGGCGAGGCGGTATTGGTGGCATCACTTCAGACAAGCGGAAGTGCCGCGAGTCATGTGTGTAGTGGCGGGGTAAATACAGGAAAGGCTTGTGTGGTTGGTATTGCGTCGGACTGTCCTCAAGCTGCGGGAGAGACGGCAGCTTGTGTGGGGCGTTCGGTTGTTGGTATGAAGCCGGTAGCAACATTCTTCTGTGAAGCTCCATGGCCAAGTATTACCACATTCCCATTTGAGGATACGGGTCCCGTTATTGTTGATACGGATCGGAATAAGGATGGTATTTTAATAGGTCCAGGAACCGGGGAGTGGACAAACTTTGGTACATACTACTGTCGTGATGCGGGAGTGGATGGTCCAAATGAAGATTTGCCAAATTTGCGTGTCGTACAGCCACCAAGTTTGCCTGGTATTTCAGGGATTCAAAAAGAGTTCCTATTTGAGGTGCAAGACACAGAATATGCGGTGTTCCGTGGGGATGTGATTGGATTACGTGTTATTAGTAATCCGTCTTACTTGTCGGCAAGTGAGTGGTATAACTCACAGGGGTTTGAAGGATCGCCACAGATATTGAAGGTGGATGGATTTGATGCGGTAAGAGATGGGCGTACTTTGTATATTGCTTCTGCACGTATGAAGGATGGGGTATTGCGTCCTAATATCTATATTCTTTCGTACAATCAGAATGCTTCTACCGAAACGACACAAATTTTTGATCAATTAATTTCAAACTTCAATCTTCTTGCTGATATTGCAGATGGAAGTCCAAAAGTTTGTGCAGGTGCGGGAGTTGCGGGTAAGGCCTGTGTGAGCGATATTGATTGCGGTACTGCGGGAGTTTGTTTGGACAATAAGGGAAAGATCGCTCGCGACATGCAGCGTCTTACGGATGTGAATCGCTATGCGCGTAGCATTGAAACATATGCGGCACAAAATGGTACTTGTAGCGCGACCACCACAAAAGCATGTAAATTATCAGCGGACTGTCCTCAGGGTGAATCTTGTGTGCCTCTTGTTCCTAGTCTTGCGGCAGGAACATTTGTTCCGGGACTTGTGGCAAGTACGTGGCCAAGTTGGTCAACTATTTTAGGTGGAGAAATTCCGGGAATCGGAACCGATCCAATTAACAGATATGTTTCAAATGAGGAAGGTGTTCCAACTTGTCCGGGCGGAACGAAGGAGAATGGCACTTGTTATAATGAACCGTCTCGTACATATGTGTGTAAGGAAGGGTCTCATGTGTATCACTTTACGCGTGAGTCTGGGGTTGCGGATAAGTCGTATCGACTAATCGCATCATTGGAATATGGTCAGGCTAAATGGGAATACGCGGTTCCTACTTATTCTTTGGGAATTGTTGAATTCGATGTTGATCCGAATACCGCAGGAGCTTTACCTGCAGGATTCGTAAAGAGCCCACAATATTGTAATGACTCTGCACGAGGAGGGTCTTCGATTTGTGGAGACGGCATTGTGGGTGGAACGGAAACATGTGAAGTGGGTCAAATTACAGGAACTCGAGACTGTTCACTTCCAGATGGGCCAGATGCGGGTACTGAGGCAGATGTAGGAAAGCTCACACAACGTTGTGCAGCAAGTTGCCGTGCAGTGGAGGACCAACCAGGAGCTATATGTGCTCCGGCAGTATGTAATAATGGTGTGATTGATCCAGGTGAGGAATGTGATGACGGTGTGGATAATGGACGTTATGGATTCTGTTCGTCTACCTGTAAGTATTCGGATGCGCCGCGCTGTGGAGACAGTAAGTTAGATGCAGGCGAAGCGTGTGATTGCGGTGTAGTGAACGATGGTATTGCGGGTGGAATTGCAAGTGGAGGCCAGGGGTGCGCGGCGGCACAATATAATGGTGCATATAGTCCTGTAGCTGGTCAGAGTTGTTCTTGGGATTGTCGAGGTCCAGCTGCATTTTGCGGAGACCGTATTAAAAATGGAAGCGAGGTATGTGATGGAAATGTAGAAATCGTTATGCCAAACACATGTGTACCTGCCCAGGTTTGTCAGGCGGGTGATACGGCGAAGATTGGATTGGTATGTAACGAAGTGGGCGAAATGTACAACGCTACGGATGAAGATGAAGAAGAAGATAACGATTCTGATTGTGACAGCGTAGTAAATGGAATCAAACAAGGAGATGGTCAGTGTTCTCCGGCGCCCGTTGAGCGCGTGCAAACGCAGGCATGTGGCGGACCGTCGTCGGCTACTGCATGTCAGTTAGGATCAGCGAGTCCTTGTATGCCGGCTACCACCTGTGGAAATGGATCTGTGGAAGCGGGGGAAATGTGTGACGATGGGAATCGTGAAAATGGAGATGTGTGTACAAATGTATGTCGTTTAAATGTTTGTGGAGACAATATGGTATTCCAGGGCGTTGAAACGTGTGATAATGGGATTGATAATGGAAAGGTATGTGACGCGCGATATGACGCAAATTGTACCTATTGTGCGTCTAATTGTTCTCTTGTCGCTCGTTCAGGTGCTTATTGTGGCGACGGATTCCGTCAACAGCCAGCTGAGCTTTGTGACGGTTCGCAAATGCCATTACAACGAGTGAATATTAACGGAGTGGTTGGTGGAACTTGTGAATTGAGTCAGATTCACAATCCTTCAACGATCCAAGACGCCAAGGCGAGTTGTGAATATGTAGGTCTTTGTGACGGAGGTGATCGTAATGGGAAGGCGTGCATTTTTGCAAGCGCAACAACAGATACAGATTTCGGCGGTCTTTCTTGTGGGTTTGGTATTGCTTGTGTACCTCCAGAGTGTAAGGATGACTGTCAGGGCATGTGTCCATTCAATTACGATTCGCAGAATCTTGCATTCACGGGTCAATTTGAGGGCGCTTCGCGTCAAGAGGCAATTACGCTTATTAAGGAGGATCTCTTTGCGGAACAAGAAGAAGGATTTACAGATACACAAAGCACCTTTGCTGCTGCGCGTGTGAATATGCATGTTCCTGCTTGTCGTCAGATGGGTTCTTGGGTGGGAAGTGTGGACTTTTCTGAGGGACCGCAAAAGACCTATGTAATGTTCGTGAATGACCTCTCTGATTCAATGGCGGGTACACGCATGACAACACTTGTGGATGTATTAAAGTCATCGGTTGATACGCTTTTCCATGAATTGGGAACAAATGTGGAAATTGGCTTAGTGGAATTTGGAAGCAAGCAGGCCATCGCACATTCGGCATCTATGAATACAGATATCGATGGAGCGAACGGAATCGAAATGAATCAGGCACCAGCATTAAAATATAATGGCAAGACATGGATGGATTTGATCGATCAAAATCTTGATATGACAAACCCGAGCGAAGCCGATCGTTTAAATAAGGCAAAGATTGCATTTACGTCCGGAGCAAATGGGCCAGACTTCTTCCTAGGCGAAGGCCAGAAGTCTTTACTCGTTGAAACGATCAATAGTTATGCTGAGTCGGAATCTACCTACACTTCACTTGGTTTGATGCATGCGTTTTACGGACATCTAGAAAATCAGGTTGATCATGCTAGCGAGACTGGTGCCCGAAGAGTCGTTGTCTTAATGACGGATGGTATATATAGAGGAGGATATGCTCCAGGTTACTTTGCGTGCGCTATGCAGGAGGCGGGGATTGAGATGTATACGTTTAACCTAGGAACAAGTGTTCAGTCGGCTATAAATCCAACTCCTGGTGACTGTGGCTTTACCGATGGTGAGCAGTATCTGGATGATTATAGCGATTGGCATGGGGGCCTTGGTCACTTAGCGGAAGTTGGATCGTGTCGAGAATTAATTAGTCGCGAGAGTATGTCGTCTGATCAAAATAATCTTATGTCGTGTATTTCCTCTGGAAATACTGGAGGAAAATTTGACTTTGACTACGCTTTTGCTGGAGAAACTAAGGATGAATTCCAGTCGGCGTATGACGCAATTCTCGCTTCAATCATAGGTGCTAGAGCGACATACACGATAGGTGTTAATCCTGATGGTTCTGCGATTAGGTCCACGGTAGATATTAAGGAAGGAAGTAATATCGAAATTCCTTTGCCGGCTGGTTTCTCGTGTACGAACGAAGAGCAAATTATTCCACTTACCATTAATTACGCACGCGAGGGAACGGTGACTTTGAGTAATGTGCGCGCTAATATGTGTAAACAATAGTATGGAATTCTACTCGGTGCCAAATTCTAATTCAGTGCCAACGCAGGGTCCTCGTATTTCGCGAGAGACCTTGCGCATAGGCGCTATCGTAGCGCTCGTGATTGCGTTGCTTGTGGTCGGATTTATCGTAGTTAAGAAACGATCTGGAAATGGCATTGTGGTATCGGAAGTGAAGCAAGAAATCGCGGCGTGCGATACGCTAGAGTGCGCCGTTGTGCTTGCGGTAGGTCGCGCGAAGGATATGGATGACAGTTCTATTTGTCAGCTTGTACAGGGGGACGGGGTTGTGGAATGTATTAAGCAGTATGCCTATGATCAGTTAGATCCTTCGGCGTGTGACCGCTTGAAGGGCGGTGAGCATGAAGCATGTTTTAGTAATGCGCAGTACCTTCTTGCCTCGAGTAAGGGCGATATACGGCTGTGTGAATCAATCGTCCAAGAAAATCTTAAGACGAATTGTTTGAATAAGTTAGGTTTTGAATATGCGAATGAAGACCGTTGTGGTGACTCTGGTTCATTTAAGGACGCGTGTCAA